>JAYEGO010000175.1:0-4109 GCA_034659155.1 Bacteroidota bacterium
TAACAGTAATTATTCTGACTGGTTGTTTATTATATCATTATCTCTTCTTACGATTTCTGGTTTAATAATCGAAATTGCCCGGTTCCAGAACTGGCAATATGCTTACCATCTCTATTTCATTCATCTCATTTTGGTATGGATGGTAATCATGTATATCCCCTACACCAAATTTGCACACTTCATTTACCGGACTATTGCAATGACGTACTCTAAATATTTAGGTAGAATTTAGGTGTAAGGTGTCACAATCCTCAATTAGCAATCTAAAATTCTTGGTGTTACTCGTCTGATCACTATTAGTTAGTTTATCGAGTAATTAGATAAGTCTGTCTACTGGCCATAACCATAAGTGGTCAGACGAGTATTTATAAACATTGAAAAGTCCAAAGTCCAGGAGTCAAAGCGGGATTATGCTGAAAGTTTTGCATACACCTGATAATCATCAATCCCCTTTTATTTGGTAAGTTCTTCTATTTTTTCTGTTAAAGCTGGCATGGCTTTTACACATGGAGGGCAATGAGTGTACCAGAAGTCAACAATTATAACATTCTCCCCAATATAATCGGCAAGTTTGAATTCTCCACCGCCCGGATAAAAATTTCCTGAAAAAAGCGGAGCCATATCGCCTGTATGGAGCATACTCTTGAGCCTAGAAACTTCAGAATTTGATTCTTCACGTCCAATGATAAATGGTATCTGAAAGACTCGTATTATTAGCCGGATCAATAATTTGAGCCTTCAGAATACCAGGATTCAGAAAAATATCTATCCAATCTCCTTGGGATATGAAGGCTTCTTGAAAACCTGGATTGTAGACAGTGGTTTGTTTAGGTGGTATTGCGAGATAAAAATTCCCAGCGTCATAAATCATGTTGTAAGGACGATAATGATTATCAACCCATACATATCCGTTTCTGAATGTGTCATTGTTGTCACGAACTATCCAAACTTCAAACGACGTAATGCTTGTATCAGGTATACTTGGAGAATAGTTTTTTTGGGTAACTTTATAAGCTATAGATGTATGCTTTTTCGATTCTTTAGCAATTTTTAAAACAAAATCTTCTGTGTTTTCATTACAATTTGTAAATAATTTAATCAATCTTATAGATATATACTTTAGTCCAATCTAAAATAAACATCACATGTTAGAAAAAATAATTGATTTTAGTGTCAAAAACAAGTTGATTGTGATCTTGTTTACACTTACTATTTCGGCATTTGGTATATATGCAATTATTAACATTCCAATTGGGGCAGTCCCTGACATTACCAATAATCAGGTTCAGGTTATTACAACTTCAGGAAACCTGTCAACTCAAGAAATTGAACAATTTATTACGGCTCCGGTTGAATTGGAAATGGCGAACTTACCAGGGGTAATAGAAATTCGATCGATTTCAAAATTCGGATTGTCAGTTGTTACTATTGTTTTTGAAGATAAGATTGGCACATATTTGCCTCGCCAATTGATTGCTGAAAAAATTAAAATAGCTTCTGCTAATATTCCTGAAGGCTTTGGAACACCCGAAATGGGGCCAATTACAACCGGTTTGGGCGAAATCTATCAATATATTCTCGATGTAAAGCCAGCTTATGAAGATAAATACTCTCCAATGGAGTTACGAACTATACAGGATTGGATTGTAAAACGTCAACTGTCAGGTATTAAGGGGGTTGTTGAAGTGAATAGCTGGGGAGGGTATCTCAAGCAATACGAAGTGGCGATTGACCCTGCTCGTTTACGAAGTATGAACATCACACTGATGGAAGTTTTTAATGCACTAAAGTCAAACAATAGCATTTCTGGTGGTGCATATATCGAAAAAACAAATCAGAGTTATTTTATACGTGGTGACGGCATGGTGAAATCGCTGAAAGATATTGAAAACATTGTTATAAAAAACAATGAAGGAATTCCAATATTAGTAAAAGACTTTGCTACAGTTCATTACGGATATGCCAATCGGTTTGGAGCTATTACAGCGAATGGAGAAGGCGAGAAAGTTTTAGGTCAAATTATGATGCTTAAGGATGCCAACTCAAAATTAGTAATAAACGAGGTTAAAGAGCGTGTTGCTGAAGTTCAAAAAAATCTACCCGAAGGTGTGTTTATTAATCCAATTCTTGAACGTAGTGAATTGATTTCAAAAACTTCGTTCACAATAGTCGAGAATCTTGTTTTGGGTTGCATAATTGTTGTTTTAATAGTATTTCTTTTATTGGGAAATGTTCGTTCTGCTCTTGTCATTGCATCAATGATACCATTGACTTTACTCTTTACATTATCTATGATGTATATTTTTGGAATTGACGCAAACCTGATGAGTCTTGGCGCACTCGACTTTGGAATTATTATCGATGGAGCTGTTATTATTGTGGAGTATATAGCCATACGAATTACATTAAAAAGGGCAGCCTTCGATGGTGCTAATGGAGTGGAACGTCAGGCATTAATAGATAAAATAACGTTTAAGGGTGCATCCAAAATGATGAACTCGGCAATTTTCGGACAAGTTATTATCCTCATTATTTTTATACCTATTCTTTCGCTTAGTGGTGTTGAAGGTAAAATGTTTCATCCTATGGCACTATCGTTCAGTTTTGCCATAATTGGAGCCATGATTTTAGGTTTAACCTGGCTTCCGGTTGCTGCCTCTCTTTTTCTGAAACCCGAAAAGGAGCATAAAAATAGCTTGTCGAAATGGATTATGAATTTGGCTTACCGGTCATATTTTCCTGTAATAAAATGGTCATGTGGTCATAAACGCTATGTATTGGGCGCAGCATTAGTATCATTACTGTTAACAGGAATGATATTTTCAAAAATGGGTGGCGAATTCGTTCCTACCCTGGACGAGGGTGATTTTGTGATTCAACCGGTTTTGAAAACAGGGACTTCTCTTACAAAAACGATAGAGATGACTACACGAATGGAAAATATTCTCATCGAAAATTTCCCCGAAGTTGATCAAATAGTAAGTCGTATCGGAGCAGCAGAAATCCCTACAGATCCTATGTCTATGGAAGAAATTGATGTAATAATAAAACTAAAACCTCGAAAAGAGTGGGTTTCGGCCAAAAGTAAAGAAGAGCTGGCTGATAAATTCAAGGATGCTTTATCAGTTTTACCAGGTATTGAATATGAATTTACACAACCCATAGAAATGAGATTTAATGAATTGATCACTGGTGTTAGGGCTGATATTGCCATTAAAATATTTGGCGAGGATTTAGACTATTTGGACAAGAAAGCAAATGAAATTAAAAATATCATCAAAGATGTTCCCGGAGCAGCTGATATTATACTTGAAAAAACTGCTGGTCTTCCACAAATGAATGTCAAATACAATAGAAATCGAATTGCCTATTATGGATTGGATATTCAAACCTTAAATAGTTATTTATCCATGGCTTTTGGAGGAGAAACTACCGGAAGTGTTTATGAAAGAGAAAAACGTTTTGATCTGGCGGTTCGATTTCAAAAACAAAATCGCATGGATATAAATAACATTCAACAACTTCAGGTTCCTTTACCAAATGGAAACCAAATTCCCTTGAAAGAGTTGGCAGACATTTCATTTGCTGAAGGTCCGGCAAAAATTTCACGTGAAAACACTCGTCGTCGTGTTGTGATTAGCGTTAATGTACGAAATCGTGATTTACAATCAGTTGTCGAGGACATTCAGGTTATAGTTGATGAAAATATTTCTTTAGAGCCTGGTAATTATATTGTTTATGGGGGGCAGTTTGAGAATTTGAAAAATGCAACTAAACGTTTAATGTTTGCTGTACCTTTAGCATTGGTACTGATTTTTATTTTCCTGCACTTTGCATTTAAATCACTAAAAGACGCTATAATGATTTTTACAGCAGTCCCTTTATCCACAGTGGGTGGCGTTTTCTTTCTCTGGATCAGGGGAATGCCTTTTAGCGTATCTGCAGGTATTGGATTTATTGCTCTTTTTGGAATTGCCGTGCTCAATGGAATTATTTTGATTGAACATTTAAAAGATTTAAAACAAAAAGGAATGACCGATATGCGAGAACTTATTTTTAAAGGTACCAAAGATCGCTTACGTCCGGTAATGCTGACGGCTGCAGCAGCA
>JAYEGO010000176.1:0-4097 GCA_034659155.1 Bacteroidota bacterium
CATTTTTTCCCTTTGACATTCATCTTTTTTCTTTCTATCATTTTTAATATTGTTTTGATTTTCAACCTGTTAGATCATTGTATGACTAATTGTTCATAAACGCTACCCTGTTATTTATGTATCGGAACAACAAAGTTTCGTTTGTTCGTACAAGATTTGGATCACCGTCATTCCGGCATGTATTTAGCCGGAATGACGAACACAGCTAATCCTGGATTCCGGCTGACTACATGCCGGAATGACGAAAAAATAAATTGTTCTGTGTTTTTGCCCGAAGGGCATCATGTTCAATCTGCTTTCATTAAAGCCTTGCCTTAATGTATTTCTGTAGCTACAATAATAAAAATGAAAATTGATTATGACCCAGCCAAAAACGCTGAAAATATCAAGGAAAGAGGTCTGGCCTTTGAATTGGCGGAAAAATTTAATTTTGAGTCTGCATTAGTTTGGCAGGACGTTCGAAATGATTATAGAGAGCTAAGGGTCTGGAAAGAAATAACTTGGGTAATTCCGATCCGAAATGTGTTGCAGATTTAGTCGGTTTGATATTCACGAAACCGCAAGCGTAGCAGGGCTACGGTGAGGATTTCGGGGATGTCAAACCGGCTAAAGGTGTGATACAGTTCGGAAACGGAAAATCCAAGTTATTTCTTTCCAGACCCTAAGATTTAACGCACTCGGCTACATAAACAACAGGCTTTATCACATGACATTTACGCCGCGTGGTGGTGCTATGCGTGTAATCAGTTTGCGTAAGGCAAATAGTAGAGAGGTGAGAAAATATGCCAAAACTTAAACCGGGAACAATTATCCCCACCCCTAAAGAGGATGCGGAGATTAATGCCCAAATCAAGGCTGATTCTGATAATTTTGAATGGACGGAAAAAATTTTCCGTGAGGCAAAACCCTTTGAGAATTCTGATTTGCCAAAGTCTTTTAAAGATGCAGTACGCAGGGGTCGACCAAAGGTCGAAAAACCAAAAATATTACTCTCTGTGCGGTATAGCTCTGATGTGGTGGAGTTCTTCAAGGCAAGCGGCAAGGGATGGCAGACCCGCATGGATGAGGTGTTGCGAGACTATGTTGCTTCACACCGGTAGTTTATTTGGCAATGGGGTCATGTATCGGAAAAACAAAGTTTCTGAGATATTGATAATGATCTCAATTGGGAAGCCCTTGCCCGAAAGGCATCATGTTCCTTCACCCAACATAATCCGCCATGAAATGCCTGGTCATCATTCCTACATATAATGAGATTGACAATCTTGCTGATATAACCTCTGCCGTGCTTTCTGTGGACAAACGGTTGGATGTGCTCATTGTTGACGACAACTCTCCGGATGGCACAGGGCGTAAGGCTGATTTACTTGCAAAGCAGGACAGTCGTATTCATGTAATGCACCGTGAATCAAAACTGGGGCTAGGCGCCGCATATATTGCGGGTTTCAAATATGCGATCAAGCAAAAGTATGATGTCATTTTTGAAATGGATGCCGACTTTTCCCATAACCCGAAATATCTGCCCGTATTTCTCAATTATATAGAAAATTGCGATGTTGTTCTGGGATCACGCTACTTAAACGGCGTCAATGTGATAAACTGGCCCATGCATCGTCTGATGCTTAGTTTTTGCGCGAATAAATATGTGAAAATTGTGACAGGGCTTCCGGTGTGCGACGCAACAGGAGGGTTTAAGTGCTTCCGCAGAGAAGTGCTTGAATCTATAAATCTGGACCGCATCTCGTCGGAAGGTTATGCGTTCCAGATTGAAATCAATTACATCTGCTGGAAAATGGGGTTTAATGTCCGGGAAATCCCCATTGTGTTCGTGGAACGCCGATCAGGGACCACTAAAATGTCTAAAAAAATTATCCTTGAAGCAGTCTGGACCCCATGGAAACTGAAATTTCTTGGATTAAAGCATGTTAAGGTCGACAAGCAGTACTAAATCAACAGAGTCATCTATTATTCCTTTGATCCGCAAATCAAAAGTGATCCTGCAATTTCTTTGGCTAATGGAATCCTTTCAACAAGATTACCGATTTTACTAATAAACGGGATTAACAAGCTTGGAGTAAAGGGATGTAAAAAATCGAAAGGCCTTATTGAAACATTTTTAAATCCAAGATTTATAAGCTCCTTTTTCAATCCCCATCTTGTAAACGCAGTTTCGTCAGGAGAACTGTTCGTCAATTTTCTAATGAAAATAATATTTCGTTCCATCCATATCTGAGGATTGACCATATTAGGTTCAGTGAAAACTACCACCCCCCCTATCTTTAAAACCCTATATATTTCTTTCAGAGCGGGTTTTAGATTGAGATGATGCAAAATCGAGCTTCCGATAACTACGTCAAAACATCCATCTTCAAAATCCAACTTTTCCACATTCTGTATATGAAATCTGACAGTTGCATTCGGGATGGTCTCCCTTGCAACTTCCAATAAATCCGGCGAAATATCGATAGCTGTAATATCTGCCCCTGACGGAACAATTCTTTTCGTAAACTCACCTGTTCCACATCCGATTTCTAAAATTTTCTTTCCGGCAGTCATATCACCAAGTTGGATAAAATATGATGCTCTTCGATCAGCCCTTACTTTTCCGGCAGGAGATCCCCAGCCCCAAATATTAACCGCATTGTTTGAAATTTTTTTGCCATGTCGAACTTCATTCTGAATTCTATCTCTATTCAAAACTTTCCCCTATATAAAATCTGATCTAATATATTCGGAAATCATTTTTACCTGTTCCACCGATTTTCCAGTTGCCAATTCCTCTGCCCGCATCAAATAATCTTCCCAGGCCGGCACATCCAGGACCTTTGCAAGGGCGGATTCCGCCAAATAGAGTTCAACCAATGATGAATTTTCAGGCATGTGGGCCAATAATCTTTCAACAAGCACATAAGTATCTTTTGCAAGGCTTCCGGAACTCTCCTTCAGTCTGATCACGGAAAAACCTACAAATTCGGTCACTGCCAGATTCGGATCCTTGGTCAGAACCTCGTAATTGATCGATCTCAACTCATCCGAAATGGGAATAAAAGGATATCTTGAATCCGGAGTCAACGAGTACTCACGCCACTTGAAAAGAATAAGCACTGGTTCATACGACGAGCCGGGGAACCTGGCTGAAACAAAAGGAATTTGAGCCATGCCCACTGTTTGCGATTTACCGGAATAGTAGCGGGGAAAACCGTATAAAGTGGGTTCCCAGGTGTCGTAAGGCGACAGGCTGTCAAATATCAACAACTGACGATCGCCGGCAGTGGAAGCCAGATAAGAACATAGATTCCTCCAATCGGTTTTCTTTTTAACAGACTTGAAGTCAACCGCCGACCCGATAGACACTGAGATAAAAAAAATTGCCAAAAACAAATTCAGAAACCTGCAAAATCGTGGACTCCACAGTTTTTCGATCATGTCCAGAAAATGCTGAACTGCGGCGGCGGCGAGGAAAAGCGCGAGAGGAAGCAGATATATAGCGTAAGGAGGACGAAACCCCGCGTTGGTTTTTGCTTGAAATACAATAATATTAACCAGAGCAGCGGCCGGAAGCAAAATAGCTGTTATCGTCCACAGTCGCTTCCCATGAAATGCCCCTTTCCGCCAGGCCAACCACGGGGAAACAAGGAGCAGGACAAGGACAGGCCAGGACAGCGGCTCGGTCTGAACAACATAGGCCTTCCAGAGTGGAAGCAAGTCAATTTTCAAAATTGTATTCAAAAACTGACCCGGGTTAATCCCCATTGAGTTGTCGGAAAGATACCTGGGGCCTTGATCAAGAATGTTCTTTAAAATAGGATAATAGAAAAGCAGTGCAAAAACGAGTAGTAATGCTGCCAATATGTACCTATTACACGACTCTGAAAAAGAGAATCCTCCCTTGATGAACGAAGAAACCGAGTAACTTGCAAGAATGGTGAGCAGAACAAAAGTCACTACAAGCGGCGAGAGGGTTCTCGAAAACAGGAACCCGATTGCAAAAAGAAAAAAAACAATCACCCTGGACCACCGCCTTTCTCCCAGATACAGAAGACGATCATTAGACCAGACCACTCCAAGCAGGAAAAAAATCGCAATGGAATATGGGC
>JAYEGO010000177.1:0-4095 GCA_034659155.1 Bacteroidota bacterium
CTGATTTTCAATCCGGCCAGGTCGTTTGGGGTTAACACAGCTTTGTCAATTGTATAGAAGCTCCTGCTTCCGGCATCATAAAAACAAAGGCCCCTGATCCATTTTTTTTCAGTACTGAGCAATAAATCTTTCCCGATGTCACCGTCAAGAACTTTGAAAGCGTGTTCCTTTGATCTGAATAGATATGGAAGCCCCAAAACTTTGTAATCATCAGTAAAGCTTTCCATTACAGCTGCAGAAACTTTAGTGATTGCCAGGCTACCTATTTGGAGCAATTCAACACATTGTTGTTCAGAACCCAGTTGTCCGCCCGGGTATATTTCTATTGTGAGTTTTCCATCAGAAAGTTTTGCACAATTTTCGGCCATCGATACCATCGCGAGATGTACAGGATGATCTGTTGGTAATCCATGTGCAAGTTTTAGTGATCTGCCTCTTCCAATATTATTACAATGACTAAAAGCTAATAGAAAAGATAGGGAAATTAATATTTGGTACAATCTTATTCTGTCCATTCTGCTCATATGCATTTATGCCAGGTGAAATTTATAACTTCTGTAACTAAAAGTTGCTATAACTATAAAACTTACCAGTGGTAATATAAAAGAAGCATTGACCGCCGGCATGGAAAATATGGTTCCCTGGTCAATAATTAAACCCTGGAGTGGAGGCATTAAAGCACCTCCCACAATTGCCATAACCAGGCCGGCTGCACCAAGTTTTGCATCATCGTTTTTTAGCCCATAAAGAGATATTCCATAAATAGTTGGGAACATCAACGACATAAAGGCTGAAGTAGCAATAAGACAATATAATCCGGTCATTCCCTGAATAAATATTGTACCAAGAATAGTAACTGAACCTCCAATTGCGAAGATCATTAGAAGTTTTCCCGGTTTAATATATTTTAGTAAAAAAGTGCTGATAAACCTGTTGCTTATAAACAACACCATTGCAATGATATTGTATCTTTGAGCTGTAGCTTTATCCAAACCCAGATTTTCAGCATAATGAATTATAAAAGTCCAGCACATTATCTGGGCGCCAACATAAAACATCTGGGCAACCACTCCCTCCCGGTACTTCTTGTTAATGGCCAGTCGCTTAAAAATATCGCTTGTTTTTGAAATATCCTCAGTTTTGTTTTGAGGCATTTTGTATAGGTATAAGACTATAAAAATAATCACAACCACAAGACCCAGAAGCAAGTAGGGGTTTCTTATTATTTCGAGGTCATGTGTTCTGATTATGGCTTTTTCAGCATCACCTAAATTTGGGAAAATCAGGTCGCCCACTGAATTTCGTTCATCGGATTGTAATGCTGAAAGAATATAATTTGATGCGATAAACATGCCGAGTAGTGATCCCAAAGGATTAAAAGCCTGTGCAAGGTTTAATCTCCGTGTAGAAGTATCCTCACTTCCCATTGATAGAATATAAGGATTGGCAGTGGTTTCAAGGAATGCCAGACCAAAGGTGAGGATATACAGAGAAACAAGAAAGAAACCGAACATCTCAAATTTTGCTGCAGGGTAAAATAGAAATGCCCCTGTAGCATAGAGTGTCAATCCCAATAAAATTCCTCGTTTATACGAATACTTCTTAACAAAAAGAGCAGCGGGAATTGCCATTGTTGCATATCCACCATAAAATGCAAATTGCACAAGAGCGGCTTTTGCATTTGATATCTCCATAACAGTTTTAAATGCTGCTACCAGAGGATTGGTTATATCATTTGCAAATCCCCATAAAGGGAAGAGTATTGTAATAAGGATAAATGGGATTAAATAATTGACCGGGACAACAGCTTTTCCTTTATCTTTCAATACTTCAGTGTCCAAACTCATAATAGCAACATAGTTTTCATTTTATTTTTGGTTCCCAGCCTGGCTCATAAGATCTGCCCCATAATTTCATTGCTTCTTTATCTTTTATATGGCCATTTTCTATATCACAATAAAGGGTTTTTCCGGTTCGGCTGGCAATATTACCCAGATGACAGAGCAATGTGCTTTTGCCTCCTTCGTCAATGGGGGAGCGTTGTGCTGCTTTTCCTCGTATGGCATCGAAAAAATTCTCGACATGGAGGGTGGTCATGCCACCACCACCACCCAGAGCAGTCCCGGCTTCACCCAGGGCAGATTTGCTGTCTTTTACCAGTTTCCCGGACAGATCATATAGTTTGTAACTACCCCTGTCAACATAAACAGAACCTTTTGATCCGTATATTATTGTTCCCCGTCCTGCTCCGTAAGTGTCGTATCCATTCCTGCTTTTTCCATCCCACTTAATGGTTTTCTCGCCTGGGAATCTAAATGTTGCATCCATGGTGTCATACATGGTCCATCCATCATCAATGTATTGGAATTTTCCGGCATTCACCGAAACTTCTTCGGGGTAATCAACCTGCAGGGCCCATCGGCCTATATCTAATTCATGTGTTGCATTATTACCAGTTTCAGCAGTTCCAAAATTCCAGTTCCAGTGCCAGTTGTAGTCAAAATAGATATCCATATAAGGAACCCTGGGAGCAGGACCCTGAAACAGGTCCCAATCCAATCCTTCCGGGGGTGCAACCGGTTCAGGATTTTTTACGCGGCCACGGGTGTTCGTATAGAAGGCCACTGCAAGATAAGGATTACCGATAACTCCGTCATGGATTTGCTTAATGATCTCAATAGAATCCGGAGCAGATCTTTGCTGGTTACCCATCTGAACAATTTTCTTGTATTTCTTGAGATATTTAAGGAGAATCTCACCTTCGCGAGGGTTATGTGTTAATGGCTTTTCTACATATACATGTTTGCCTGCTTCAAGTGCCATCCATGTAGCAGGGGCATGCCAATGGTCAGGGGTGGCATTGAATATGGCATCTACTTTTTTGTCATCAAGGGCCTCTCTGAAATCATTGATAATAGCAGGTGTGTACCCGATTTTTTCAGATAGTCCTGCAGCTCCTTTTTCCCTTCTTTCCTTCATTACATCGCAAATGTAGGCCACATTTATATTATCCTTGTTTCTTACCAGAGGATCAAAATAGCCCGGCAACCTGCGACCACAACCAACCAGGGCAACAGTTATCTGGTCATTGGCCCCAATGATTCTTTTGTAGCTGCTGGCAGAAAACCCAAGCCCTCCAAGGCTAATGGCAGTTGTTCCAAGAGCTGTTTTCTTTAGGAATTCCCTTCTTGTAGATTTCTTTTTCATTTTAATTCAAGAATTTTGATGTTTTTAAATGATACGGTGTTCCCATGATCCTGAAGCAAGATATACCCATTTTTTGCTTCCCCGAAATCCGGCCAGTCTTTATATTTACTTTTAGCTACCAGGTCTTTCCAATTTTGAGAGCATCGCTCATATTCTACTACTTTAATATTATTCAGGTAATGTTTTACATTACATCCCTCTACAAGAATCATTGCCCGGTTCCACGTACCTATACCATTAAACATATAGCCTTTCAGTTTGTCTGTTGCTGCCTGTGCCGCTATCAGGTCATATAATGAGCCAAGGGTTCTGTTTCCTGCAGTACCCATTTTTGCATCGGGATGATTTTTATTATCCAGGATCTGAAACTCACATCCAATTGCAGAGCCTGGGCCCTTATTCAAGTCAGGATCAACAAAATATTTGATACCACTGTTTGCCCCCTCTGTTATACTAAAATCAAGCTGGAGAATAAAGTTGCCGAAGGTTTTTTCAGTAATTATGTCTCCACCATTTTCTGATTCTCCTCCTCCTGATTCAAGAACAGTCAGGACACCATCTTTTATTTCCCATCCATTTTCCGGAAAATGCTCCATTTTAGCACCTCGCCAGTCTGCAGTGGTTTCACCATCCCATAATAGTTTCCAGCCTTCTTTAATTTCCCTTTCTGTAAGTGTATTATTTAAATAACTTATTTCCGGAACTTCAGGATCGGGTTGCAGGCGATGAGATTCCAGGTCTTCTGTCATTATTCTGATATTTTTCCATCTGATCTTTTGCCCCTCCTGATCCTTATGGCTGATGTTATGTACTTGCAGTCCGATAAAACCCGAAGCCGTTAGATCATCAACCAGGCAGGCACACTGAATATCATTAACCCATGTTCTG
>JAYEGO010000178.1:0-4092 GCA_034659155.1 Bacteroidota bacterium
TTAAACAGTAAAAAAAGTGCCGTAGGTACAATATATTATTATAACTGCTGCTTCACACGCATCTGGCTGCTCATTTTCCCGGGCCGTGCATTTGTCATGCCTCAAACCACCAGTCTGAATCCAGGTGTGAATTCAAATAAACATATTGTTAGCCCCCAAATCAAAGGTATGAGACCTCAGGGTAGAACCCTGAACCTCTCATTTCGGAGTAGAACTCCGAGGAATTAAACCATTCTTCTCGTCCGCCGAAGCGGAACGCGAAGGAGGATTAAAACAATCTCTTTATCTTTTCTTTTACCTCATCCGGATCGGGATTCATATCAAAGGCAAGATCGGGCTGAAGAAAATGAAGCTTATGCTCGCTGGCAAAGAGGCCTTCACCACCACCGGTAATGTTTAGCATGATCAGGGCATCTTTTTCCACCGTCTTATTTTTAGCAGCCTGAATTAATGTGGCAGTTGCAACGGCTGCAGCAGAATGAATATCATTTCCTTCTGTTTGTTCAAACAATTCATAGGCCTCCTCTGCCTCGGCATTTGTGGATACAAGCACTTCTCCCTTTGTGTCTGATAAAGCATCAAACAAACCGCCGGAAATACTATAAACCGGCCTACGGTTTGTAAGTACCTTTGCCCAGACTTCTTCAACATCCTTCCTGGCTTTATCATCATCCATTGGAAGCATATCCCTTGACCTTGCATCCCAGGCTTCCTTCAGGGGGATAAAAGGATAATTCTGTGAAATCATTAATTTCATTTTATTACTTCCAAATCTGCCATCTTCAATAAGCCTTAAGTTTGCTTCCCATGCAGAAACCGCCCCGGTTGAACTACCAACAGCCTGGAAATAATAATCCGGGATCTTTCCTATTGTGGTAACTGCTGATAGTACAGTAGTACCCATACCTTCACGCCGTGCCACATTCTTAGCCCCCCCCTCGGGAACAAAACCAGGCAGTTGAGCAGCAATATTCGAAAGATGAATGGCATCGAAATAATCACTGCCTTTGCGGCTTATTACAAGTTTCACAGAAGAATTCAATTCTTTATCAAACCACAAACTATCAATATAATCTTCAGGTACACAGAGCAGTAAAGGAATACCATTATCGGAACATACCCTGGCAAAAGACCGGGCTGTATTTCCTGCAGAGGCTACAACCAGTATTTCTTTGTTTTCGGGACTCATTCTGCCACAAACCGTGTATGCTTCGGTTTCTTTAAATGAGCAGGTCTTCATATGGGCTCCCTTTTCAGGCCAATACCCACTGAAGGTGATCCACAAATTAGATAAACCCAAAGCTTTAGCCAGCCCTTTGCTTCTATATGTGACCGGAGCAGATGAACCTTTCAGTACCCTCTGAATGGGCAACCAGTCGGCAAACTTATAGAGCCCCATCGAATCATTTACTGAATTTAGTTGTTTGTTTTCATAGATTGCCCGAATCAAAGTTTTGCCCTCTTCTCCTGGGGACTCAAGCATCCAGCCGGAATCTTTAAATTGCTTGCCACTGAGAACAGATTCCAGTATATATTTTGTAGGTTTAAAATCCATGTTTAAACTGTTTATTTGATCCAGCAAAAGTACAGATTAATTGCTTTTATAAAAGGAAAGAATAAGAAAACTGCAATTCAGGATTGTATAAAAGTATTAAAACATATAATTTATTAGCTTACAGGATACTAATTATGAAATAACTAACTCCGTCCTTTAGGGGGGAGTACAGGCAAACGAAAACCATCCGGGCTTTAGCCCAACACATCCATTATCAATCGGCAATGATTACAACATCAAAATTAAGGGATAAAACCCTGATAAATTGGTGTGTTTCTGTACCGGTATAAATGTGGGTGTTAGTGAGGCTTGCTGCTGAAGTTTGGATAATTGAGTTTCTTGCAATTGTGATATATTTGTAGTTTAGCATTTGATATTTGCATTTATCAAATTTGTAACAAAACTAATCTCATTATGCGTTCAAAGAATTATTTATTCCCTCTCCTGGTATTGTTTTTTACCCTGACAGCCAGCAGTTATGCTCAAAAAAAATTCCCAAAACGAGAAATCCGTGCCGTATGGGTAGCAACAGTCTATAACATTGACTGGCCCTCTCGTTTCGGCCTTCCTGTTGAAGAGCAAAAAAGAGAGCTTATTGAAATGCTGGAACAACATAAAAAGAATGGAATGAATGCCATTGTTTACCAGGTAAGGCCCGCCTGTGATGCCATGTACGATTCAAAACTGGAACCATGGGCAAAATGGATTACCGGTGTGCATGGAAAAGCACCTGATCCATACTATGACCCATTAGAGATGATGGTAGAGGAATGCCACAAGAGAAATATGGAACTGCATGCATGGTTCAACCCTTTTCGTGCGGTTTCAGGCTATAAAAATAAAACTCTTGATTCCTCCCATATTGCAGTGGAACACCCCGAAATGATTATCAGCTATGGTGAGAATAAACACCTGAACCCGGGCATGCCTGAAACCCGTGATTACGTATGTTCAGTGATTGCTGATGTAGTAAGACGTTATGATATTGATGCCGTGCATATAGATGACTATTTCTATCCTTATAAAATTGAAGGAGAAGAATTTGAAGATCATGAGGCTTTTGTAAAATACCAGGGTAATTTCTCTTCAGAAGAAATTGACGACTGGAGGCGGAACAATGTGGACCTTGCTATTCAACAGATCCAGGATTCAATAAAGTCTTTGAAACCATGGGTTCGCTTTGGCATTAGCCCTATGGGTGTATGGAGAAACCGTAGTCAGGATCCACGAGGTTCGGATACACAAACAAACCAAACCTGTTATGATGATCTTTATGCAGATATACTTAAATGGGTAAAGAATGGTTGGTTTGATTATGTAACCCCACAGGCCTACCGGCAGATAGGTTATGAGATTGCAGACCATCAAAAAATTGCCGAATGGTGGGATACAAATTCTTATGGGATGAATCTTTATATGGGTCATGGCACACACCGGCTTGATGAAAATTCAGATACCAGGGAATGGCAAAGCAGCAAAGAAATTATCAGGCAAGTGAAACTGGCTCGCTCCCTTCCGAATATTTCAGGAGATTTCTATTTCAGCTCAAAAGTATTTATGAAAGATCCGGTAGAAATAAATAAGACTTTGCAGGAAAAGATCTATCCCTACCCTGCTTTAATACCCATAAACCCTGCTATTCCAGGCAACGAGCCTGAACCACCCCGAAACCTGGAGGTATTAACCGGTCAGGATAATAATAAACTTAAATGGGAACATGACACTGAACCCGGAACCTATTATGTGGTTTACCGTTTTAAGGGAAAATTAAAGGGAAAATTGGATGACCCCGCAAATATCTGTACAATTACCAATTTTAAGGAGTATGAATTGAAAAAACAGTCTTTATACAGGATAAGAAAATATAAGTACATCGTTACATCAGTTAGCAGAACTCATCATGAAAGTGAGCCATCTGAATTGCTTAAAATCAAGTATTAAGAAAAGAGTAATTAAATGTCATAGTAGGTCTTACCTGGCTGGTTAATGAATTTTAGTCAGGACTCAAACAGCTTTTACCTTTTTACGCAAGCTGCATTCAGTGGGTTCCGGCCCTGACGATATCACCTACGCCAAGGCTACGGTGATCACAGAAATGTCAGGATCATCGACCCTTCAGGCTGATGTGTAGTGTGAGATGTCATATCTTGGGGTTTCTTGCCTGCCGGCAGGCAGGAAGTTCCAGGGAAAAACGCAATATGGAAACATCAGCCTGAAGGGCTGAAATATCACAGCCCTGGGCGACGCCCAGGGATATAAGAAGAACATACCATGATGGGGTCCGGACAAGAATGATTAATCAAACCTTGATGATTCATCCGGACCGGTTGCTCGAGACAGAATTGTAAACCTGGTGGATCCAGACTTGCGTTTAACCTTGAACCACCCGCAGGTGCCAGACCTGTTTTAAATGAGCTGGCAAATCACATGTCTGCTATGCATGCCGGTAGCTAGCATGGTGCTTATTTTTTGAACTTCACTGCTGTTCCGTATGCAAGTAATTCTGCAGATCCCTGCATCACTGCAGAAGTGGTAAA
>JAYEGO010000179.1:0-4085 GCA_034659155.1 Bacteroidota bacterium
ACCATCCTATATTAATTATATCTCCTTTTTTGTATTCAAGTTCATTTTCAGCAATTGACCAGGAAAAGTTTTTTATCCGGTCGTCGTACGAACCAATGTTACTCATATATAGGTTTTATTTTAGTATTTATGGCTTACAAGTTACTGTTAAATATTTAACAATAACAGAACAACAAGTGAAATTCGACCTGTTTTATAGCATCTTGTTCTTGTCTGTAAATTGGATAAAGGTAATAACCTGTTAGCGTCCGAATGTAGTGAGGTCCTGGCAGTGTCGGGATAGATGGAATGTTGGAAGAATGGAAGGACAAAGCTTGAGGCAAGAATGAATAATTTTCATTAATACGCCGGTTATTTTATCACCAGTCAAGTATCACCTTTCCACAGTTTCCGCCTTCCATGGCATCAAATCCTTTCTGGAAATCATCTATCGGAAAGTGATGAGTTATTACAGGAGCGAGGTCGATACCTCCTATAATCATCTGTTCCATTTTATACCATGTTTCCCACATTTCCCTGCCATAAATTCCTTTCAAGGTAATAGCCTTGAAGATTATATCACTCCAGGGCACCTTGAAGTCTGAAGGAAGAATTCCAAGAAGAGAAATATTTGACCCATTATACATATTTTCTATCATCTCATTAAAGGCTTTGGGCGAGCCCGACATTTCAAGTCCTATATCAAATCCCCTCATTCCCAGTTCCTTTACTACATCAGATATCTTTTCCCCTTTTGAAGGATTAACAACACGTGTAGCACCCATTTTTTTTGCAATATCAAGCCTGTATTTACTCAGATCGCTGGCAACAACATATCGTGCACCTGCATATTTAGCTATGGCAACAGCCATACTACCTATAAGTCCTGCCCCGGTAATTAGCACATCCTCTCCTATAACTGAAAAAGAAAGTGCGGTATGAGTTGCATTTCCGAAAGGATCCATAATGGCAGCCCAATCGTCAGGAATACGGTCATCAAGCGGAATAACATTTTCGGCCGGTACCTTTACGTATTCAGCAAATGAACCATCAATATTAACACCAATACCTACAGTATTTTCGCAAACATGTTTTTTCCCTCTCCTGCAGTTACGGCAATGTCCACAGGCAATGTGTCCCTCACCGGTAACCCTGTCACCGGGCTTAACAGTTTTTACACCGGCACCTACCGAATCTACATAGCCCATATACTCATGACCGGTAGTCATTGGTGTTTTTATTGTTTTGGCAGCCCATTCATCCCACATATAAATATGCAGGTCGGTGCCACATATAGCCGATTTTTTAACCTTAATGATCACATCATTAATTCCAGGTTCAGGTATTACTACCTCCTCCATCCATATACCTTTACCGGCTTGTTTTTTTACCAGGGCTTTCATTGTATTCATAGTTCAGGTGCTTTATAATCTCTTTCGAAATTAACATAAATTGAGCTATTTTAAAATAACTTTTTAAAACATTATGGAGTTGAATAGTTTAAAAAAGTTGATTCCTGTCCCGTTTGGGACAAAATATTTATAACAGAACATTATTAAAAAAACTTAAGTCCCTTTGGGGACGATATATTGTAATCATGAGTGAAATGGTATTGAAGAAATATGCCGTCCCGATGGGACTCATATTGTGCTACTCAATTGTATCCTATAAATATGTTGTCCCTATGGGACATTTAAAATGGGGAATAGTTTAATTTTCTTTAATCTTTCCGGTTTATCCGGATTAAAAGATTTGTGGAACTGACTATCTTTGTAAAAACTTTCCAGGAATAAACAGATGAAGAAAATACGAGTCAGATTTGCCCCCAGTCCTACCGGCCCCTTACATATGGGAGGAGTAAGAACAGCTTTGTTCAATTATTTGTTTGCAAAGAAGAACAAGGGAACATTTATATTGAGAATTGAAGATACTGATCAGAAGAGGTTTGTGCCGGGTGCTGAAGAATATATTATGAAAGCACTCAAATGGTGTGGAATAGAAGTGGACGAAGGAATAATAGAAGGGGGAGACTATGGTCCGTACAGGCAGTCAGAGAGGAAAACTATATATAAGGAGTATTCTGATATGCTGGTGAAGCAAGGGCTTGCATATTATGCTTTTGACACCCCTGAAGACCTGGGAAAATTGCGAAAAGAACACGAACAACAAGGCAGGGCATTTACCTATAATGCAGATATTAGAGGTTCTTTATCGAACTCTCTTGTACTTTCTGATGAGGAAGTACAGGCTAAAATTAAAAATAAGGAATCCTATGTAATTCGGTTTAAAATTCCAGAGAATGAAATCTTAAGTTTTGAGGATATAATCCGTGGAGATATTGAAGTGAATACTGCAACACTCGACGATAAGGTGCTTTTTAAATCAGATGGAATGCCTACATATCATCTTGCTAATATTGTGGATGATCATTTGATGAAAATATCCCATGTGATAAGGGGAGAGGAATGGCTTCCCTCACTTCCCTTGCATATTTTACTCTACAGGGCTTTTGGATGGGAAACTCCTGAATTTGCCCACATGCCTCTTACTCTAAAACCCGATGGGAAGGGTAAGTTAAGTAAGAGGGATGGTGATCGCCTGGGTTTCCCGATATTCCCTCTGGAATGGACCAATCCCGAATCCGGAGAAACTTCTTCCGGATATCGTGAATCAGGCTATTTCCCGGAAGCATTCATTAATATTCTTGCCTTCCTGGGATGGAATCCCGGCACTAGCCAGGAACTATTCTCTATGGATCAGTTGATTGAAGCGTTTTCCCTGGAAAGAGTAATAAAAGCGGGTTCCAGGTTTGATCCTGAAAAGGCAAAGTGGTTCAACCAGCAGTATTTACGTCAAAAAAGCAATTCCGAATTGGCGAATTTAATCTTTCCAGGCCTGGCAGAGAAAGGCATCTTAGTGGAGCAGGATTATTTGATTAAGGTTTGTAGTCTGGTAAAGGAAAGGCTCACATTTGTTAAGGAATTTTGGGAGAATTCATGGTTTTTTTTCCAAGCTCCTGGAGAATATGATGAACAGGTAATTAAAAAAAGATGGAAAGTGAATACACCGGGAATCCTAAATGAGTTAATTCCTGTTTTGACAAAAATTGATGAGTTCTCTTCTTCAAATACCGAAAAAGTGGTAAAATCCTGGGCAGAAAGTAAATCATACGGACTCGGACAAATATTAAGTCCTTTCAGGTTGGCAATAGTTGGGGGATCTATAGGCCCACATCTTTTTGATATAATTGGACTTTTGGGGAAAGAAGAAACTATCATGCGTATAAAAAAGGCTCTCAGGATTATTCAGGCATAGATTTTGTAATAACGCAATCTGTTATATTTTTTGATTGAGTTTATGCGAAAATCAATTCTTATCTTTCTTTTTTGCACTATTTTTTTATTTCCATTGATTGCTCAATCGGAGATCGCCCTTCCTATGGAAACTGCGAGTTCTGTTACAATTGGCTTTGAGAATGATTTCTGGGAAAAGACGGACCGGTATTTTACAAACGGAATAAGCTTTTATCATACAGACCAGTTCTATAGCAAGTCTCCTCTTAATTTTCTTTTTCTGTCATTTGGCAAACCAGGTGAGGGAATACAGGAGTATGGAATTGGGATTATCCATAATATGTATACTCCATCAAATGTCAAGGATCTGACTCTCCAGGAAGGTGACAGGCCCTTTGCTTCTTATTTAGTTTTGGAGGAATACAAAATCTGGATCAATCCGGAGACAAAATTCAGGCTTAGAAGTGAGTTTCACTTGGGCCTGATAGGAAGTTATGCCTTTGGTGAAGAGGTTCAAAGTTTTATACATAAAATAACCCCTTCAAGGGATCCACAAGGGTGGTATAAACAGGTGGATAATGATTTAGTTGTGAATTATAATATGTATTTCAGCAAGGGCCAGATAGTGACCAGGAACTTTGAATGGATTTTAAATGGCTGTTTACAACTGGGCACACTGTATTCGAGTTATAGCTTAGGGATGGGATTCAGGGGAGGAAAATTAAATCCTTATTTCGAAAGTCTGGTTCCTGCAAGTTTCTTGCAAAAAGGGGAATGGCATTTTGCACTGAGCTATGATATTGCAGCTAAATA
>JAYEGO010000180.1:0-4082 GCA_034659155.1 Bacteroidota bacterium
TTCTGGAGACATATTTGTAATTTGTGCCATATCTTTTCTGGCAAGGGATGTAGTGAACTTGCTGGATTTGTATATATGTTCCGAAAGGCATATTAAAAGATCAGATAATCTTCCATGAACATGTTTAAGCCCCAGGGTTGTTATCCATTGGTAGCTTCTTATAATATCGTCAGTGACATATCTCAGCATTCCTGCTGCAAAGCCTGCATTTCTTTCAGCAAGCTCTCTAAATGCATTTATATCCCATAAGCAGGCAAGGGTATCTTCACTTGCAACTACAGAAAACGGAAGTTTCTGTGGCTTAAACAAAACCTGAAGTCCCAGGAAATATCCACCTGCTTCAATAGATAAAACCAAATTGCCCCTGTTTTCTTCTGAAATAATCTTGATTAGGCCACTTCTAAGATAGATGACATGGGAGGCGGAAGTACCTTGCTTACAAAGGTTTTCTCCTTTCCTGAACTTAATTTCAATCCTGTTCCGGTTGATAAAAGCTAATTCATCCGTGCTCAAAAACCTGAATGGTGTAGAAACGCAAGTGCAATTTTCACATGTGTGAAGTATTTCAGGTTTCATGTAAACTAGTTGTTAATCAGAGTAAAATTAAAAAAAATTGATTTTAAATCAAGTCTTTTTATGATATAGGGCAATTATAAAATGATTTAATACAAGTTTTTACCTGATAAATCCCAGTACTCATTGTATGATTAATTTCTTTCATAAGCTTTACATTTGCCCCTGTGTTGCCCTTTTTTTTGGCACTTGTGCTGTTAATTAATTAACAGGAGAATGGTAACTACAAAACAAATGATTTATTAACTAACCAAAATTTTTATTTATTATGAAAAAGTTTTTGAGATTTTCACTTTTTATTTTGCTGGTTCCAGCATTATTGTTTAGCAGTTGTAAGAAGGAAACTGAAACTCCGGAGCGTACAACCGACCCTGAATTTCAAGCATTGACAAGCTATATGGCTGCTAATAGCATGGATTTAGGTAATGTTCTGGATGGCTGGATAACTGAAGCTGTAAATATCAAGGATAACCTTGATAATTTATATGTTATAGACATACGGTCTTCTGGTGTATATGATGAAGGTCATATTCCAGGTGCAGTAAATTGTGCACTGGTTGATGTTCTTGATACCGCAGCACTTGCAACCGATCCTATAATTGTTGTTTGTTTTACCGGACAATCTGCAGGACATGCTGTAGTGGCATTGCGATTGAGTGGTTATTCAGATGCTAAGGTTTTGAAATGGGGAATGAGCGGCTGGCATTCAGAGAATGATAGCTGGACAGGGAACGTAGGCACACAAGTACCTCATGGAAACTGGGTAGATGCGCCCGGATCTATTGTTGCAAATAAGGAATTTCCTGATCCTGATCTTCCTGACTATAGCGTTACTGATGCAGAATTTTTGGCTCAGCAGGTGGAAGCTATGCTTCAGGGTGGTTTTAAGGGTACTGTCAGTTCAGAAATTATTACTAAGCCGGGCCTTTATTTTATTAATAATTTTTGGGAATCAAAAGATGTAGAAAATTGGGGTAATATTCTTGGAGCATATCGTGTTAAGCCTTTAACAATTGCAGGGGAAGAGTTCAAGTATATTGATCCTTCTAAAACTATTGCCACTTATTGCTGGACCGGACAGACCTCTTCAATGGTTACTGCTTATCTGAGTGTACTGGGCTATACAACAACCAGTCTGAAGTTTGGAGTAAACAGTATAATCTATAATATCTTAGACGAACATAAATGGTCAGCTGCTACTGGTTGTCCTGAAGATTTGCCTAAAGACTAAGTGCTTTTGTGGATATGCGGGGTAACCCGCATATCTTTTTCTTTATTTTTCTGATTATTAATTCTAAACATATTTCATAATGAAAAAGATCACCCTATTTCTTATGGGACTGTTTTTTTTAGGAACAGTTCAAATGTTTGCACAAGGATGTATGGAACCGGCTTCTGATGAAGGTGTTTCAGTAATTGGTTTTTTACAGCCTGAATTTCAAATGCACGAAACTGCTGATGGATGGAATAACAGTTTTGCTTTCAGAAGAGCACGTATTGGTGTTACCGGGAACATTCCTTACGATTTTAGCTACTATGCTATTGTTGATTTCTCAAAGTTTATGCCGGATGCTCCATTTTTGCTGGATGCTTTTGTTTCTTATAATAGATTTTCATTTGCAAAAATAACTTTGGGCCAGTATAAGCCTCCTTTTTCACAGGAATTAAGCACGGCCTGTCACAAGCTTTATACAATAAACCGGTCAAAAGTAGTAAATGAACTTGCTTTGCCGAACAGAGACCAGGGATTGATGGTTTGGGGAAGTTTTGCAAAAAGTGTTATAAACTACAATGTTGCCATTATGAATGGATACAGAAGAGGCTTTTATGACGAAAATAATAACAAAGCTATTGTTGGACGAGTAACTGTTCAGCCCTGGGAAGCACTTCGTTTTGGTGGCAGCTTTAGAAAAGGAATTACCGGTAGTGCATCTGATAATGATGTCACCCGTTTTGCCGGAGAAGTACAAGTTGACTGGAAAGGTTTTATTATGCAGGCAGAATATATTTGGGGAGAAGATACAGGTTCCTATACAACAGGTGGCGGATGTGACGGAACACCTATTGAAATTCACGAAGGACCTATAACACGGAGTGGTATGTATGCTCAACTTCTGTATATGACCCCATGGAATCTGCAACCTGTTGTTAAGTTTGAAACCTATGATGGTGATACTACAGCAGATAATGACCTGGAGACAATTTTTACTGCTGGAGTAAATTATTTCTTTAACGACTGGACAAGGTTCCAGATAAACTATTCGTATAGGGCTGAAGAAGCCAATGAGATACCTAACGATTGTTTGCTGCTGCAAATGCAAGTAACTTTTTAACTGTAACTATTTAATTATTTGATATGAAAACAAAAATGAGATTATTTGGTCTGCTTTTTGCTTTGCTGGTATTGGCCGGCAACGTATTTGCAGGTCCCGAACTTATTTCAGCCAAAGAGCTGAAAGGTAAGATGAAGGATAAAAATGTTATCATCGTATCCACAAGAACATTTTCAGATTATCAGCAGGTTCATCTTCCCGGTGCTGTGAATGTTTGGCACATTGACTTATACACTGATCCGACAGCGAATGGCTACATAAAATCGCCTGAAGAGCTGGCCAAAATTTTTGGCAGTAAGGGAATTAGCGAAACAAAAACCATTGTATTATATGATGCAGGTTCCGGAAAAAATTCAGGACGGCTTTATTGGATACTGAAATACCTGGGAGCCAAAGATGTTCGTATTCTGGATGGCCAAATGAAAGGATGGAGAGCTCAAAGGGGTGCGGTAACAAAAGCTCCAGCAAAAGTAGAAGCAGTTACATTTACACCCAGTGTTCAAAAAGCAATTTTTGTAAGTACAGCTCAAGTGAGTGCTGCAAAAGGAAAATCCGGGACAGTAGTCGTAGATGTTCGTTCTGCGGAAGAGTTTAACGGAACAGATGAAACTGATATTCGGAAAGGCCATATACCAGGTGCAGTGAATCTGGAATTCAAGAATGTATTAACAGATGCGGCAACCTTTAAAAGCCCGGAAGAGCTAAAAAAGATCTTTACAGCAAAAGGAATTACTGCGGATAAAGAGATTATTCTTTATTGCAGAACCAGTGTTAGGGCAGGGATTGTTTATTTTGCCTTAACCGACATGCTTGGTTATAAAAATGTTAAAGTATATGACAAGGCCTTTATCGGTTGGCAGTCAGCTTCTGCCAATCAGGTGGTTAAATAAATCAAGCTGTTTTGTTAGAAAAGGTGAGGTGCAAGTCTCACCTTTTCTTTTTTTTTAGCACCTGGGCCATTGGAAATGCAAAGTATCTTGAAGTATCTAAAATTGAAATAGATTGTCTGTAGAGCGATACTCCAGGTAGTTGATGCCTTTAAAACTCTGTGATTTTTTTCTTTCCTTAGCCTCAGCCTTCTTCTACTACCATTCAGGCATCTTACATTCAGAATTTAAATGATCAACAAGCCATTGAAAATCATCAAGACCTTGCATCATAATATCTGAATTTTCG
>JAYEGO010000181.1:0-15391 GCA_034659155.1 Bacteroidota bacterium
CATTTGCCGCGTCTGCTTGTTTCTTGTCCGGGGATTTCAATACCTGTCTTGCCCTGAAAGAATTTATGTATTCTGTAATAAGTGAAGAAACACTTGATAAAAATCTTTCTTCCTCATGACCAAAAATTTTGTCTCTCCCTGGTTCATGCAGATTATAAAGAATTACCTTCCCCCTTGTATCGTCAATGGTAACAAATTTTGAAAAAATTGAATATTTTGAAGATTTTGCGAAGTCATCCCTTTGGGAGAAATCAGAGCTTTTATAATCTTTCTTATTATAGATAATAGTTACCCCGAAATTTTCAGGATTTTCTAAAGATTCAGGAATCTTGTAAACAATATTCTGTAAAGTTTCATCTATAGATTTTCCTAAGCTGATAATCTCACTTATTTCATTGATACAGGCCAGTTCCCGCAGGTTGTAAGTTTTTTCTGCAAGTAGTTTTCTAATATTCCTTTCCGATTTAATAAATTCAGCCATGGAGCCAGGTACAATAGGTTAGATAGAATTTATAAATATGTCAATCAAGTTTAAAGTTAAACTTTATAAAGATAAAAGTAAAAGACAAAAGATAAAAGGGTCGAAGAAGAAGGAAGAATGGAACGATGTGCCGAAGGCACGCCTTTGGCGGAATATTGGAATATTGGAAGAAAAAAGATAGAAGTCACTGATGCACTAATGGAAGACGAATGCACGAATGCTCTGAAAGTCATTACAGAGGTTCTATTAAGCATTGTACTAATCCATAACAGATTGCCACACCGGCTAAAGCCGGTTCGCAATAGACCAAACATCAAATTTAACCTGAATCAGGGAGTAAAGCCCAATCAGCAGAGGAAAGAGCAACTGGGCGAAGGAGAGAGGAAAACCTTCATCGATCGTCTATTTTTTTAGCCCGAAACCCCCAACTGTCTTAAACCCGGAACTATCCTGAACCTGGAACCTGGAAATGTCTCCCAAAGGGATGCCTTTGACAAGATGTCAAAAGTCAAATGTAGATGAGTCCCAGTACCCAAAACCCAGCACCAGTATTTATTATACCTCCCAGGTATTTCCACTATTCAGGAGACCGTCCATATTTTTGATGGAAGATTCAGCCTGTATTTTTGCTATCTGAGATTCCATAGCCATATCATATGTTGGAGAATTTACAGAACGAATAACTCCAAATGCAACCGGGTAATTTGGCCACCTCATATTAACAAGCATCATATGAAGACCTGGATTATTCTCATTTTCTTTATGTACGAGAATATCTTTTTCAGTAATTCCATCTTCCCCAATCTTCACTACTTTAAGTTTTAAACCATCCAGAATCAGTCCTTTATCGCGTTCTTTACCAAAAATCATAGCTTCGCCATGCCTGAGTACTATCTGACGCTCTTCCCTAACTTCCTTATCGTTAATTTCAGCATATGTTCTATCGTTGAAAATTACACAATTCTGAAGTATTTCTACCACAGATGTTCCGTCGTGCTTAGCAGCCTCAACAAATACTTCAGTAGATAATTTTATATTATTATCCATTGTCCGGGCAAAGAACTTCCCCTGAGCACCAATTACCAGTTCTCCGGGGTGAAAAGGGGTTTCAATGGTCCCAAATGGAGAAGTCTTGGTTGTGATTCCCTTTTTGGAAGTTGGAGAATATTGACCTTTGGTCAGTCCATAGATCTCGTTATTGAACAAGAGAAGATTGATGTCAATATTTCTTCGCACCAGGTGAATAAAATGATTCCCTCCAATAGCAAGTGCATCACCATCACCGGTAATTTCCCATACACTGAGTCCAGGATTTGCCACCTTCACTCCACTGGCAATAGCTGCAGCACGGCCATGAATGCCATGGAAGCCGAATGTATCCATATAATAGGGGAAACGGGATGAACATCCGATGCCTGAAACCAGTGCAAAATCCTCTTTATTTCGGCCCAGTTGGGCCATGGCGCGTTGAACACTGTTTAATACTGCATGATCACCACATCCCGGGCACCAGCGAACTTCCTGGTCACTTTTAAAATCTTTAAATGTCAGCTTTGTTGTTTGCTCTTCCATTGCCCTATTCCTCCAGTAAATTATTAAATTCATTTTTCAGTTCAGCTACTGTAAAAGGCAGACCCTGTACTTTATTGAACTGTGCATACTTAAAATCCTGATGTTTCATTCTCAAATAATTGGCAAACTGACCCATGTTCAGTTCGCATACAATTATTTTCTTGAAATTTTTAAAAACATCATTTACATTTCCGGGCAAAGGTTTGATATGATGAAAATGTGCAAGACTTACCTTTTTCCCTTCATCCTGCATTTCCTTTGCTGCAGAATGCAGATGCCCAAAGGTACCACCCCAACCTACTACAAGCAAGTCTCCTTCCTCATCTCCACTCACTTGAAGATCAGGAATCTGCTGTACTACCCTTTCCACTTTTTCTTCTCTTACATTTACCATTTTTTGATGATTCACCGGATCATGTGATACCGAGCCTTTCAGAAAATCTTTTTCCAGACCTCCCACTCTGTGCTCCATACCTTTCATTCCGGGGACAGCCCAGTTTCTTGCCAGGGTTTCAACATCTCTGGCATAGGGTTCATAATTTTCGGTATCAGTTGCTACAAGGCAGGTTTTAATTGTTGGGTAGTCTTTCATAGAGGGTACACGCCAGGGTTGAGATCCATTGGCAATGAAGCCATCTGTAAGAAGGATTACCGGGGTCATATACTCAAGGGCAATTTTTGCAGCATGAAAAGCATAATCGAAACAATTTGAAGGGGTACTGGCTGCCAGCACCACTACCGGACTTTCTCCGTTTCTGCCGGTAAGTGCCTGCATCAAATCTGCCTGCTCGGTTTTTGTAGGCAATCCTGTGGAGGGACCTCCTCGTTGAACATTTACGATCACAATGGGCAGTTCAGCCATCACTGCCAGGCCAATTGCTTCTGATTTAAGAGCCAATCCCGGGCCTGATGTTGAGGTTGCTCCAAGCAAGCCTGAAAAACTGGCTCCGATAGTAGTGCAGATTCCTGCAATTTCGTCCTCTGCCTGAAAGGATTTAACACCAAGATCTTTTCTCGCTGCCAGCTCCTCAAGGATAACCGTTGCCGGAGTGATAGGATAGGAACCCACAAAAAGCTTCAATCCTGACTTTTCTGCGGCTGCCAGTAAGCCCCATGCAGTAGCCTGATTACCATTAATATTGCGATAGGTTCCTTTCTTAATTTTTGCAGGAGATACCGTATAGGAAGGTGTCATTGCCTCAATGGTCTCCCCATAATTATAACCTGCCTTAAGAACCCTTTTATTGGCCTCAATAATTGCAGGTTTCTTTTTGAATTTTGCTTGAATAAACTCTTCAGTATGATTTAATGGACGATTATACAGCCAGTACACCATACCCAGGGCAAACATATTCTTGCTTCGAAGTACTGTTTTTACATCCAGTCCCATATCTTTTACAGCTTCTTTTGTAAGCGTTGATATGGGAGCCCGGATAATGTTAAATTTATCCAGTTTTTCTTTTTTTATGGGGTCTCCACTATAACCAGCTTTACTAATCCCTTTTTCATCAAAACTATCACGGTCAATGATGACTATGCTTCCTGGTTTCATCCATTTTTTATTGGCCTTAAGTGCAGCCGGGTTCATTGCCACCAGAACGTCTGAATAGTCTCCTGGAGTAAAAATCTTTGTATGTCCGAAATGTACCTGGAAGCCTGAGACTCCCCCTACAGTTCCCTGTGGAGCCCTGATCTCTGAAGGATAATCTGGAAATGTAGAAAAGTCATTTCCAACAAGAGCGGAAGTGGTTGAGAATAAAGTTCCTGTAAGCTGCATCCCATCTCCGGAATCACCCGAAAATCGAATCACAACCTCCTCAAGTTCAACAACTTCTTTTTGTTTGTTCATTTTTGCAAGAAATATTTAATTAGAGGTCTTTAAAAAAAATAAATGCACATGAAGGAATTTCCTGCTTATATGCATTTTGTAAAGTATTTAATACAATTGGTTTATTTCAAAGGCAAAATTAAGTATTTTCAAACAGGAAAATTCATTTAATTATATATTTTTTAACATACTTATGCAGATATTTGCAGATAAGGATATATATTATTTAATATTTATAGCCAATGGCACTTATTTTACCAGTCAGAGGATTTGAACCAAAATACGGAAAGGCTTGTTATTTTGCTGAAAATGCGAGCATTATCGGGGATGTGATCATGGGAGATGACTGTTCAGTTTGGTTTCAGGCCGTGATTCGTGGAGATGTAAATTCCATACGTCTTGGAAACAAAGTTAATATACAGGATGGAGCTGTTTTGCACACTACATATCAAAAATCTGTAATTGAAATGGGTGATAATGTCAGTATAGGACACAATGTTATTATCCACGGAGCCAAAATTGAGGACAATGTACTTGTTGGGATGGGGGCAATTGTAATGGATTTTGCTCATATCGGTGAGAATTCAATAATTGCTGCCGGTTCTGTGGTACTTGAAAATACCATTGTTGAACCAGGGAGCATTTATGGAGGTGTTCCGGCAAAAAAGATCAAATCGGTCAATGAGAGACAAACTAAAGAAATGATAGAACGAATTGCCAACAATTATCTTATGTATTCGAATTGGTACAGATGAAGAAGAGGTGAGAGACAGAGAGAAAGAGCGATGAGAGGTGAGCTATGAGAGAAGAGTGAAGAGGTGGTAAGATGTCAAAAGTCAGAGGTCAAATGTATAATGTCAAATGTTGAGGCTTTTTTTCTTTACATGACACATTTGACATTTGCCTTCTGACATTTGACATAAAATATAAGAAAATGTCCACACTTTTGTGGCTTGATTTTTTTTGTTTAACCTGTAGACATATATCAGGACAAGACAAAGAGGTGGTAAGATGTCAAATGTCAGAGGCTTGCCACGTTTACCCCATGAAATTCTTTATATTTCATCAGGGTGAAATGCGAAAAAGGAGCATATTTCACAGTGGTCAAATGTTAAAGAACTACGAACAATCTTGAACTCTAAACCTTCTTGAACAATCTTAAACTCTTATTCCCAGAGATTTACCTTTTTCAGGTTAATTTTCTCCTCGAAAAACATTTTGGCTATCTTTTCAAAATGATCGGTAAAGTCAGAGACATAAAATTCGTTTTTTCTTTTTGGCTCAGGATTAAGGAGATGCTTCTCTTTTAGAATTATTTTCAATTCTTCAGCTACAATCTTCGCAGAATCGAGTATTTCAACATTGAAACTAAAAAACTTACTTATCTGGTTTTTGATAATAGGGTAATGTGTACAAGCCAGAATCAGGGCATCAATTTTTGTAAGTGACGGGTTGGAAAGATAGGCCCGGATAATAGCATTACTGATATTATCAAAAATAAAACCCTCTTCAATCATAGGAACAAACAGAGGAGTAGCCAGAGAAACAGGAACCAAACCAGTGCATTCTTTTTGGATCCTTGTTTCATAGGTTTTTGAATTTATGGTTGCCTTGGTACCAATAATTCCGACTTTCCCTTTTTCGTAGTTGTCCTTTAAATAGCTTACTACCGGATCTATCACATTCAGCACCATTGCCTGCCCCTCAAATTCCTGGCTCATTTCTTCATAGGCAACTGCCGAAGCTGAATTGCAGGCAATAAGAATGATTTTGCATTTTTTTTCAATGAAAAATCTTCCTATTTCTTTTGAGTACCGGATAATAGAGTCTTTTGACTTATCTCCATATGGAAGGTGTGCTGTATCTCCAAAATAGATCAATCTTTCATCCGGAAGGATTTGCGCTATAGCATGTGCAACTGTTAATCCACCCACGCCGGAATCGAAGACGCCAATTGCTTGTCTGGGATCAAGGTACATAAAATTCAGTTTTTTCTTTGAGGTAAAGGTATAAAAAAGCAAAACTGTCTCAAAAGTAAATGACAGCTTAAAATGCGCTTTTCTGGTTTCTACTCTTTGTCCTGAAACAGGTTTACATATAAATGAATAACCCTTGTATTGTTTAAAAGTAAGAAGGGTGCCTCAAAAAGACACCCTTAATTAATTAATAAAAAAATAGTTCTTATTGTATGCCCAGACTTTCTTTTACCATGGGTAGAATATCAACACTATCATCTGAAAAATAAATAAGGCTGCCCGCAGCAATATCAAAGATATAAAGGAATCCTTGTTCCACAGCTACCGTTTGGATAGCTTTTTGGGCTTTATCAACAATTGGTTGCATAAGCTCTCCCTGTTTTCTTTGCATTTCCTGTTGTGCACTTTGTTCAAATCCCTGAATTCTGGTCTGCATATCATTCAGTTCTTGTTCTTTTGCCTGCTTTATGAGCTCAGTCAGGTTGTCCCGATCTGCAAGGTAAGTCTGCAATTTATTATTGTACTCAACCTGCATAATATCAAGCTGATCTTCAAGTTTTTTTGCAAAACCTTCAAGAACAGCCTGAGCACTGTCTCTTTCAGGCATAACTGCCATTAACTCCTGGCTATTGATATGGCCAAACTTATAGCTTTTCTGACCGAAGACAGTCGCAGAAGTTCCCAGGATTAGAACCAGAATTAATAATTTAGAAAAATGTTTCATGTTCGTTACAGTATTTAGTTGTTAATTATCTTTATTATTTACGACAAAAATATATATTTAATTCTTATAACCTAACTTTTCAAGGATATCATCACTCATGTCATAACGCGGATTTGTATAAAGCATTGAAAGGCTACCTGAAGTATCAAAAATTACTGCAAAATTTCCTTCTACAGCCATTTCCTTCACGGCATTATATATCTCATCCTGAATAGGCTTAATTAGCTCCTGACGTTTTGTAAACAACTCACCTTCCCTGCCAAAGTATTTATTCTGTATATTCTTAGCTTCTTTTTCTTTACTTACGATTTCATCTTCCCGCTTCTTTTTCATTTCCTGAGTAAGAAGGATTGCATCGTTCTGGTAGGCTTTATACAATTTCTCAACCTCAGCATACATATCCTTTATCTCTTTTTCCCATTCTGCAGAGGTCTGATCTAATTGATCTTGTGCTGCTTTATAGGCAGGAATATTATTGAGGATATATTCAGTATCCACAAAGGCATATTTTTGGGAAATACCTATTGCAGAAATTACTGAAAGTAAAAATATGGATGTTATTAGTTTTTTCATATGTTTCATGATTTCATAATTTTATTATTAAACATCAAAAATGTAATTTTGGACCACTTAAAACTGTTGTCCTATCACAAAGTGGAATTGGCTACCACTGGCATCAGGTCTTCCGGGAATATTACTGAAGCCATATGCCCAGTCAATTCCCAGGAGGCCAAACATAGGGAGGAATGCACGCAAGCCAACACCGGCAGCTTTACGAATTGAATAAGGATTAAAGCTTTCTATTCGAGACCATGCATTTCCTGCCTCGAAAAAAACCAGTCCGAAAACGGTAGCCTGCGGACTAAGTGTCAGAGGATACCGAAGCTCCAGGGTCAGCCTTTCGTACACGTTCCCTGCTTTTTTGTTATTCTCATAAGGTGTCAAAGAACCATTTTCGTATCCCCTCAAACCTATAGTGTTAACTCCGTACAGGTTAAACCCCGACATTCCGTCTCCCCCAACGTCAAAGCCTTCAAACGGGGATGGGCCAATATCCTTGTTATAAAATCCAATATATCCAAAGTTAGCCCGTGTATATAATACCAATTTCCCTGCCAAAGTTAAAAACCACTCCGTTTTAAACTCCCATTTATGATATTCTACCCACTTATACTTGTCACTATCAATCATATCCGGATCGGAAAAATCTTTATTACCGAACCTGGAAAAGGGGGGTGTTAATTGAAGTGAAACAGACAAATTTGAACCACCCATAGGATAAATTGGGTTGGGGCCAGCTGAATTCCTGCTTAATACAGTCTGTAAACTTATAATATTTGATGTTCCATTGGAAAATAGAAAGTATTGATTCCAGTTATCGAGGTTATAGCTCTGAAAGCTAAGGGCATTATACCAACTAAAGTAATCATCTGGCCATTTCAGCCTTTTACCAAGTCCTACGGTTACACCATTGATAAACAGGGACTGTCGTCCTGGATTATCTTTTTTCATTCCATTGGATTGGATTGAGCGATAACCGGAGAAGCTAAATGAATTAGGTTTTTTACCTCCAAACCATGGTTCTACAAAAGTGAAATTATAAGATTGGTAATATCTGCCATTAGACTGAGCCCTGATGCTTAAAGTCTGTCCGTCTCCTGAAGGAACCGGTCTCCATGCTTTTAGCTCAAGGATACGGCGTAATGAAAAATTATTAAACCTGAGACCAATAGTTCCCACAAGCATGCCAGCACCCCAGCCTCCTGATATTTCGAATTGGTCATTGGCTTTTTCTTCAAGATTATACTCAATATCAACTGTTCCTTCTGTTGGGTTGGGGATGGGATTTGGTGCCACCTGCTCAGGATCGAAGTGTCCTAGTTGGGCAATTTCCCTGGCATCTCTTACAACGAGTGTTTTGCTAAAAAGATTTCCAGGATTGGTTCTTAGTTCCCTTCGAACTACTCTTTCATTTGTCTTGGTATTTCCATTTATAATGATCCGGCTGATGGTTGCAGGAGGGCCTTCAAAAATTCTTAATTCCAGGTCTATTGAATCATCTTCCACACGTACCTCCACCGGATTGATAGATGAAAACAGGTAGCCCTGATCCATGTACACTGAATGAACCGCATCCTCATCAATAAAAAGGCGTTCTTCGAGTGCTGTTTTATTATAAGGATCGCCGCTTGAAATTCCCAATACTGAAGAAAGGTATTCGGATGGGAACTTGGTATTTCCTACCCAGGAAATATCCCGTACATAATATTTATTCCCTTCGTTTATTTTAAGAATGAGATGTATCCTTTCATTATTGATTATGATAACAGAATCATCCAGGATCTTAAAATCGCGATATCCATTTTTATTGTAAAAAGTTACAAGGCTTTTCTTATCCTCTTTATAATCTGTATTGATAAATTTTGAAGCTTTGAATATATTCCAGTTTCTTTTCTTCGTATTCTTCATTTCTTTCTTCAGGCGCTGATCGGTATATGCAACATTTCCCTCAAAACTTATTTCAGCAATTCTTACCTTCTCATTTTTCCTGACATCAGCATTTAGAAGAATACTATTGGGCATTTTGGGATCTTCTTTCTGGGTAATGATTACTTCCACATTAAGATAGCTCTTGTCGATATAGAAGTCCTTAATGATTCTTTCAATATTGTTGATTACATCCTCTGTTACCTGGCTTCCATTCATCAAATTTATTGTCTCAAGAAGATCCTGTGTATCATTTCTGTTTATTCCCTCAAAAGTAAATCTTGACAATCTCGATCTTTCCTTAAGGTAATAGTCAAGGTAAATCTTGTTCCCTTCAATTTTAGTATAGCTTATCTTAATATCCGAGAAAAGACCCTGTTTCCATAGTTTTTCAATTGACCTTGTGATATCTTCTCCCGGCACCAGGACTTTTTCGCCCACCTTAATGCCTGTAAGTTGAACTAGAATTCCCGTATCCAGAAACTTAATACCTGAGATTGTTATTTTTGCCACTTCATACTCCCTTGGATATGAATAATCCATTACCGGGATATTGAAGTCCAGGCTGTCTGCATCCTGCGATCTTCCTTCCTGAATTAAAAACAGTAATAAAAAGAAAAAGCCTGTTTTCAATACTAAATTTATATTTCTCAAAACCATTCTATTATTAACTTCTAATTTCTAATATAAAAATCAATCTCCAATAATTAACCTAGCTGTTCGCTTGTTTTTCCAAATCTTCGTTCTCGGTTCTGGAAATTCAGGATTGCTTCAAAAAAATTGCTTTTTCTGAAATCGGGCCAAAGTGTATCCGTAAAATAAAGTTCAGAATAAGCAATTTGCCAAAGAAGGAAGTTGCTCACTCTGTATTCTCCACTGGTTCTGATCAGGATATCCGGATCAGGAATTTTTAATCTATTTATATACTTCGTAAGTAAGTCGCTGTTAATATCTTCAACATTAATCTTTCCTTTTGAAACTTCTGCGGCAATTCTTTTTGCAGCATCTGCAATTTCCCACCTTGAGCTGTAGCTAATGGCCAGAACCAGGCTGGTTCCGGTATTCCCTGCAGTTTTATTGATACAGGAACTGAGCTTTTTATGAACATTAGATGGAAGGCTTTTTAAATCTCCTATTGCCAGTAAACGTATGTTATTCTTCATAAGAGTTTTAGTTTCCGCACTAAGAGAGGAAACAAGGAGAGACATCAAAGCATCAATTTCTTCCTGGGGACGGTTCCAGTTTTCGGTAGAAAAAGCATAGAGAGTAAGGTATTGTATTCCCAATTCAGCTGCAGCTTCAGTAATTTCACGAACTGAGGTCACTCCATTTTTATGACCAAAGATACGATGTTTGCCTTTTTTCTTGGCCCACCTGCCATTCCCATCCATAATCACAGCAACATGGGCAGGCAACTTTTTCTTATCTATTTGATCTTTCAGTTCCATTTATTGAAATTAATCATCGTATGCAGGGCATAACAGTTTGTAATAATTTATTTTATAGCAAAAAGTTATTCCCGCTATATAATACCAATCGTTGTTATGTAATGTTGAGCCAAATTCAGAGTTTTGCGGGAAATCGTAGCCATCGAGAGTATCTGTAAAGGTTTTCCTGAATTCCCATAAACCAGCCACACTTATTCTCCTGGTAAGGTGAAATTTTGCTCCCAATCCGAATGGTATAACAAAATTATAAGAAAAGTCTCCGGCCTGATTTACCAGGGCAATTCCAATTCCACCCGAAACATAGGGAGAAAATGTTTTCTTCTTGGGTGAATGCATGAACTTTAAGAAATTAAACTCAAACTGTGCTGAAATGTCTGTAATATTGGTTTTGAATTGATTTTTCCGTTTCTGTTGAAAATCATTTGCAAAATCGGCATCATTACCCTGAATAGGGATATAGTTTACAGCTGCCTTAATAGCATACCTGGGATTCAGATTATAACGGTAGAATCCCCCAAAAGAAAAGGATGGTGAGTAGAAAAGTCTTTCTTTATTGAGATCGCCCAGATAATGTGAAGTTCCGGCAAAAACACCGAGATCAATATTGCTCTGTGCCTTTGCTAACCCCAAAAAAACAAAAAGGGAAAATAAAACAAGATAAACTTTTTTCATTTAATCAAAACTCATTACCCAATCCTTAAATCTTTACCTAAATATTGGTCCACCATTTCTGTTGGTTTTCAACACATATACCAGTTGAAACGTGCCAAAATAGTAAACGTCATTTGCCCTTGATTGTTGTGAAGTAAATGAGTCTAAATGATCAGTGGTAGTAAAACGTCCTCCAAATTCAAATCCAAGCTTCCATTTGGGTGTAAATCCATATTTGACTCCAAGTCCCAAAGGAAAAGCCAAAGCCACATGTGAAAATTCCTCTTCGGTACGGCCCGAAGGATCAGGTTGAATGACTTTTGGAGAAAAAAACACGGGACCAAAACCTGCAAAGCCGTAAAAGCTGATTGCAGAAGCAAAAGACAGCATGCCTCTGCTTTTCATCATCAGGTAACTGTTTGAGCTTTTGTCCTTTATAAAGGAATACTCTCCCTGAACGGTGGGTTCAAATAAGAAAGTGCTAAACTCAATACCTCTGCCTTCATTTGATCCGTAATCATCAATTCCGTATAGCCAGCCAAAATTCAGGTTCAGCTTAACCGAAATACGTTCATACAATTTATAACGGGCACCGAAATGAATCACGGGCCTGGTAAAACGAAACCTTACATCTTTTAAGCCGACAATAGTCTCATCAGGAGTAATGCTGCCAATATCTCCCATGTAGAATGTTCCTCCTAAACCAGTAATGGCCTCGTACCTGGTTATCTTCCATACCTGAGCGTTCCCGGATCCCGAAAAAAGGAAGAAAGCAAGAAGGCCCGGCAAAAAGAATCGTTTCATCAGATAATAATAATTAGATTCATTTGAGATGCAAAAATAACAATTATTTCATTTTAAGGAAGCTATACTAACAAGTTTAACAAAACTTAACTTTCTGTTATGCACTTGTACAAGCAGCTTACTTATGGCAACAAATTACAAAAATTAATCATAAATTCAAAATTCTTAATTCCTTCTGTCAATTCCCCACATAAGTTTAGAACGAATGATACTATAAAAACTATGGCTGTTTAGCTTTATTGTCTTTACCACTTCCTTCGCTCTTTTCAGTATAATTTCAACTGAAGCATCCACGGTCATTGATTTGAAATCGGCTGAAACAAGATATTTATTGCTTCTGGAATCCACCTTAAGCCTGATTTCGTGGTAATCGGGCACCACAACCGGTCGCACTGCAAGAGTATGGGGGGAAATTGGTGATACTACGAAATTCTCAGAGCCCGGAACAACAATGGGCCCCCCCACACTTAAAGAATAGGCAGTAGATCCTGTAGGTGTTGCAACAATCAGCCCGTCAGCCCAGTATGAATTTAACAATTCGCCATTCAGATATGCATGAATGCTTAGCATCCTGGAATCAAATTTCTGGAGGGCAATTTCATTAAGGGCAAAATCAGAATATTTACCATCCGAAGATTTCATTTCAAGCATTGTCCTTTCCTCTACGCTGTATTTCCCTTCAAAAATTTCATCCAGAGAGGAAGAAATATTTTCCTTGGCTATGTAAGCAAGAAACCCCAGTCTCCCACTGTTGACCCCAACCAGTGGAATATTCATTCCTTTTACAAGACTAGCAGCTTCAAGAAAAGTGCCATCGCCTCCAATACTAAACAGGAAATCCAGATTTTCGGGAAGGCCCGATTCAAAGACCTTCATATCATAATCTATTTGAGGCATAGATTCATGTATGAAATTCATAAAGGGTTCATAGACCAACACTTCAGCACTCAGGTCTGATAGTTTGGTGAAAAAAGCTTCCATGGCGAAATTGAAACTTTCATTAAAACTTTTCCCATAGACTGCAACCTTCATATATAATTATGATTTATTGTGCGCTTCAGGCATTTAAATATCTCATGAAAGACTCAAAGCGATTGTCATACAGGGAATCAAGCTCCTCATCGTCCATAAAGGAAGCCTTGATATTGTAATCAAATCGCTCAAATGTCTGAATAATAGATGTAATATCTGTACGATTTACCTTAATAATCACTTCCATTTTCATCGATTCCTCGGGTGACCTTGTATAGATGCTTAAGATTCTTGAATCATTAGATTCTATGATTTGAGAGATCTCGGAAAGTGAATAATCATTTTGATGCAACTCTAAAACAATAATAGCCCCCGGATTATTGACAGAAAGCAGTCCTGAAAAATAATGTATCAGGTCATTCAAAGTGATCAATCCTAAAAATTTCTTCTTCTCCAGTACAGGTACAACGGTTAAATTCAGTCTGGAAACTATTTCGATAACCTCATAGATATGTTGATCGGCAGTAACATAAGGGCTGAAAAGGGATAACTTATGATTCCCAATTGGTTCGTCTGCCATATTTAAATCATAAATGTCAGTATCTGAGATCAGTCCAAGGAACTCCTTATTATTTACGATAGGCATATGAGAAATACGAAATATTTCCATCCAGCTTAAGGCTTTTAATCCTGTGTCTGATGTCTTTAAAGCCGGTACAATATCTGATATTAATTCTTTTGCTAACATTTCGATTCTTAATATTCGAAATTACTATTAATTTTGCAATACTTTTATACGTTTAATTTATTTTGACATAAAAATCAGTATTAAATGACCCGCTTAAGCGTTAATATAAACAAAATAGCAAGCCTCAGAAATGCAAGGGGAGGAGACATCCCTGATGTTCTGGAGGCAGCAAGAAACTGTGAGAAGTTTGGTGCCGAAGGGATCACTGTTCATCCAAGACCAGATGAAAGGCATATACGGTACCAGGATGTACGTGATATCAGACCGATTGTAACAACAGAATTCAATATTGAAGGTTATCCTTCCAAAGAATTTATTGAACTTGTTTTTGAAGTAAGCCCAGATCAGGTAACACTTGTTCCCGATCCGCCGGATGCCCTTACTTCCAGTGAAGGCTGGGATACACGCAAGCACTTGGATTTCCTGACGGAGATTATCTCCGGGTTTCAGGCAAAGGGAATACGAACTTCGATTTTTGTTGATACACATGAATCCAATATAGTATATGCTGCCAAAACAGGGACCAACAGGGTGGAGTTGTATACCGAACCATATGCCGCTAATTATAGTTTAAACAGATCTGCCGCAGTTGAATCTTTCAGTAAAGCTGCAGTAAAAGCCAGGGAGCTGGGACTGGAAGTAAATGCAGGCCATGACCTGAATCTTGAGAACCTGAAATACTTTAACGAACAGGTTATGGGATTGGCGGAAGTATCTATAGGGCATGCTATAATTTCAGATGCCCTGTATTATGGGCTTGAGAACACTATCCAGATGTATAAAAGACTTCTCAAACAATAAATTTCTCATTTCTTAAATTATGGAGTTGTTTTACCGAAAATATGGTCAGGGTCCCAGCCTGATCATTGTTCATGGCTTATATGGCTCATCCGACAATTGGGCCGGAGTTGCCAGAGCTTTGGGGAAGCATTTTGAGGTTTATGTTGTAGATCAGCGTAATCATGGCCGTTCACCACATAGCTCTGAACATAACTATGACTTGATGAAAAATGACCTGTATGAATTTGTGGAAAAACATTCCATCACTAAAGCTATATTCCTGGGTCATTCAATGGGAGGTAAATCAGTAATGTTCTTTGCAGCTGCCCATCCTGAAAGAGTGAATGGACTAATTGTAGTGGACATTGCTCCAAAATCCTATAAACTTTCTGCTGCGGCTATGAAAAAAACTATTGACCATGAAACTATACTTCGATCCATGGCAGAGGTAGATTTTTCATCGGTACAAAGCCGGGGTGAAGTGGATATGGCATTAGCCGGAAACATTGGATTAGAAAGAATCAGACTGTTCCTGATGAAAAACCTGGAAAGAGATGAACATAGTGGTTTCAGATGGAAAATAAATGTTGAAACCCTGATGAAGTGCCTGGATTCTATTTTATCAGGAATGAATGAGAAAGATTTTGAGCAGGGAGGAGAAATAACAGGATTCCCGGTTTTATTTATTAAAGGGGCTAATTCAAACTATATTCTTGATTCAGATCTGCCCTTGATCAAAACTATCTTCCCTTACTCTGAATTTGCGGTTATTCCCGGGGCTGGACACTGGTTGCATGTAGAACAACCGGGATTGTTAATTGAGAGCATTTTGGGGTTTATGCTGGAATAATGATGAAGGCCAGAATCAGGTTTTTGCGCAAATTTTTCCTTCAGGAACTCTATTTATCGGATGCTTGTTT
>JAYEGO010000182.1:0-4065 GCA_034659155.1 Bacteroidota bacterium
CTGGTACTTTATTGGATGAAACTATTTTATAATTCTTTGTGTTGGTTATTCTGGTTACAAAACTTATTTGCTGTGCATCTAGTTTTTTGAATACTTCTCTCTTATTTACACCTCTGTCAAAAACAAAAATATTCTCCTTATTTTCAGCTTTCGAGATAACTGTAGGTATCGTATTATTCTCATTAAGCCCTGCCTGTTCTGTAAATACTTCAACTCCACCAGGAAAGATATCTGTCATCAACATGGTGTATTTAATCTGCTTCTTTTTACCATGCTTATTACTAGTCCACATTCCATGTTCCAGCTTATTTGCTGCTTCAGCAACCATTGTCGAGTCTACCCTGGTAATAGAATACTTGACAGCTTCTTCATCGGTATAAAGATCTGTAAAACGGGTATATATATATTTATATATAGTCTCAAAATAGTCCGCATTAAGTGCGGATAGTCTGTCGGATAATGAATTATATTTGATCCCATCTTGGCTGTCAATGTTAAATAGAAATTGAAATTTTTGAGAGCTATAAATATCTTCCAATCCTCTTAGGCTAACCTTTGTGCTTTCCAGAAAACCATACAACAAAAGATAGAATACATTCTTGCCGAATAACTTTTTCACCTGATGATCAACATCTGTTGACTTACTGAGTTTATCCAAGAGCTCATCCGGGATAAGTTTCAGCAATTCTTCAACAGAAATTTTATGGTTGGAGAATTTTGCCATTGCACTTAAAGTTCAAAAGCAAAGATAATCAACTAAATCATTTGATATTCAGAACATTATCAACAAATGAAGAGTAGATTTTAACATATGATGCTGAAAATTTTAATTTTGCGAGATGAAATTGCTGCTTGTTTAAAACATGTGAACAAAGCATTGTATATTTTGATTATTGCACAGCTATCCATGTTTCGAACACTCGAAGCTGAAGCCCGGGGCTAATGACATTCAACCACTGTGAAAAACACAGGAACAGCTTCCGACTTAATGGAGATGAATAAGGTGCTTGAAAAATATGTTATAAGCTTATTAATTAAGCCCCATATTGGATGATCAATGTCAGCTCCATAGGAGCGAAATATATCTAGCCATGGGTTCAAGCCCATGGAAAGAATGAGTAAGATCGGCAGGTTTTGGCAGAAAATTTGCCTTAGGTGCAAATTTCGTGACAAAACCGGATTGTCTTTAGAAGACAATAATATATAGATTTAAAGGGTCTTCTTTCAATGTCCTGTTTGTTTTGAGCTAATAATTTCCGGATTATTCGAAACACTCGTCTGACCACTTATGGTTATGGCCAGTAGAGACACTTATTTTTTTACCCGATGAACTAACTAATAGTGGTCTGACGAGTAGAAAAAGTATGGTAAAATCTGTCAGGATCATAGACCCTAGCATTTATCGTCAGAGGGAACAGACAGCGTTAGAATTTATGATAATCGTTTGTGGGCGTTCCTGGCTAATAAGCTGCTTAAGAAAGAAGCTTTATTTTCTTATTATTTTTATTTCATTTCCCAGACCTATCTTAATAATTGATGATGGTTTTCCAGGGCTTAATTTTATTTGTGGTTCATCACAAATATAGTCTACCCCGGTTTTAATTTTGTTATCTATTTCCTGAAAGCTTTTTGGGAAAGCATTTCCCGAAATATTAGCTGAGGTGGAAATAATTGGTTTCCTGAATCTTAATATCAATTCCTTGCAAAATTCACTTTTGCACACCCGTATACCTATAGATTTATCGGAGCTTACCAGGTTATTTGCCAGATTGATTGCCCCTGGATAAATTATGGTTAGTGGATCACTTGCAGCATCAAGAAGCTCCCAGGCAATGGATGGAACTTCTTGTACATAATCTGCAATCATTTCAGAATTGCTTACTACTACCAGCATACTTTTCTGGTCTTCTCTTTCCTTAAGCTTGTAAATTTTTCCTATTGCATCTTCCCTTGTGGCATCACAACCAATACCCCAGATTGTATCTGTAGGATATAAAATTAACCCTCCATTTCTCATGACCTTTATGGCTTTTTCTATAGTTCCCAGGTAAGTCATTAATTTAATTTTCCGTGAAGAGAATAAACTTTTTGTCTTCTGTAAAAAGACAATTTTCTTTTTTCGGGGACACCCCACTCCGATATATATTTTTCTACAGCATCCCACATTCTTTCCGATGATTTCCCATCGGTATATGGGTGATATTCAGCAATTATCTTCTTTCTTTTCAATGCATATTCATCGTCTGCTGCCAGACTTCTAAAGGCAGGAATCAATTGTTGAGGATAGCGAATATTAAGCCAGTTAATATTTTTAGATCTGGATCTATAGCTAAGAGCCGGCTTATTCAACAGAATAAATTCATAAACTACCGAAGAGGTGTCTGAGATTAAATAATCACTAATATTCAAAACCTGGATGATATCTTTCTGGTTCATAATTTCAACATTATCAATACCGTCAAAACTTTGTTTGTATTCATGAATGATGCCAGGAGCCATCTTGTCATGAAACTTGATAAAGAGATAAATTGACTCACTATTTGCCAGTGAAATCAGTTCAGGAAGGAGGTCTTTGGCAGAGGCTAAAGAAGGAGAGAAAGTTGGAGCATAAAGAACAATAGTTTTAACACTGTTGTTAGTCAGGATTTCCGTTTTCTTTTGTTGAAATGATAATTGTTCCTGATAATAAAGATCTGGTTTTGACCAGCCAGTTTCCACTACGTGAAAATCATTATGTTTTTTGGCAAGTGCCTTAAATTGTCTTGTAAAATATGGACCCTGTGTGAGGTATAAATCAAAGTAATGTCTTATCCTGAAGTGCCCCTTTTTTTCTCCGGCCAGACCATGAAATATCTGTACTTTAACCCCCTTGAGATAGTGTGGAATAGAGTTGGTTGGTACCAGAATTGCATCACTTTGAAAATCATCCAGATCCTTCATGCTGGAGGTCATCTCTAGATCTGGGTCCAGCTTGAGTTGAGATTTAACAGCTTCAGGAATATACCATAACTGTTTGTAATCCCTTTTCAAACCTACTTTGTAAAGGGGATATAATATTTCATAGGAGTAAGGCAGCTCACAATAGAGAATTACCTTCATAGTTATTTACTAAATAGTTTATTTGCGTTTTCCAGGTCTTCCTCAAAATCGACTTCCACACAATTAAATTTAGAGATATCTACAGCTTTTACTTTAATATGATCTTTCTGTATTGCCAGTTCAAGACCTTTTTCAAAATAATCCATGTCCCCACATTCCTCCAGACGGTTTGTGAAAGATGACAGGTCTTTGTTTGCAATAAAATTAATGCCCACAGCCTCTCCCAGGCCATTCTTCACTTCTTTTGATATCAGGTTAATATATCCATCTTTATCCAGGGTATATTTCACCTCTTCATCCCCAACATCAGAATTATTTACTGCTACAAAAGATACATCCTGAGCAATATAGGGGAGCATATGTTCCAGAATTTTCTCGTCAAATACTACATCTCCATTTAACCATAATATAGAAGATTTTGGATATTTCTTAAGTCCTTTCAGCAGGCTTTTAGATGTATTTGTACGATCAAACGACTGGTTGTAGATATAACTAAGATCAGGAAAGCTTTCCATGATCAGGTCCTTTTTAAACCCGATGATAACTGATATATCATCAACAGAGAAGTAAGAAATGAGCTTTTCTACCTGCTGTTGCATAATTGTTTTACCATTTTTCAAAGGTGTTAATGGTTTTGGGAAGGGATTTCCCAGTCTTGAACCTATACCGGCTGCGAGTATTATAATCTTCATAACCTATTTATTTTTTATGATTTTGACATTATTATTTATCCTTTTTTTTCATGTTTAGTTTTCTGATTTTAACATGTTTCAAAAAACTTGAATAGGCATTTAAGGAACATATTACAAAACCAAAATAACCATCTAAAAACCCCATGTTCAAAAAATAGGATTTAAAAAACCTCCAAAAAGGATGAACAAGGATTTTCAGAAAGGAAGAATTTTTCCCCATTTTATAGTATTCCCCGGCATTGATTCCGGAAAATAGTTTGATTTTATCAATATG
>JAYEGO010000183.1:0-4064 GCA_034659155.1 Bacteroidota bacterium
ATCTACAATATTCTTTGCAAGGCCCCGACACAGGCTGTCACAAATGGCTGAAGTCGAATAGCCGGCTTGCTGGGCATGTATCAGGTCGGTTTTTGCAAACACTGCACAACGGGAGGCAATTACTGGTATTTCATATTTATTATCATCGGCAATTCTACTCAATTCAGAGCTACCATTCAGATTAAGTCTGTAGGCTTGCTGGTCAAGGAAACTACCTGTTCCTGCTGCGCAGGATGTACTGGTTAAGGTCTGATCGTACTTAGCATTTTCGTTAAACATAATAAGCTGGAAACGACCTGCACCAACCTGAAGTATACTTCCAAACCCACCTGGAATATATTCTTCTGCAGCCTGAATTAAGGCTGTCTGATGATCATAATAATATATCCGTCCAATGTTTTCAGATTTCTGGTCATTAAACCACTCTTTCCCTGAAGGGGTAGTTACAGCACAAACGGAGGACAAATCGAATTTAGAATCAAGTGAATCCAGAACCTCCCTGATTTTACCATTATGCTCCAGATAAACATGCTTGATAATTTCACCAGCAAGGTTAAGCTGAACCACCGATAGAAAGGCAGATCCAATATCAATTCCAATAATACTTTTTAGTTCAGAATCCATCATTAAACTTGTTTCACGTAATTTAGCCAAATTTCTAAAATTTTCCAATTCGTAAAACTCAAAATCAAAGGTATGAGACCTCAGAGTAGAACCCTGAACCCCTCATTTCGGAATAGAACTCCGAGGAATTAAACCATTCTTCTCGTCCGCCGAAGCGGAACGCGAAGGAGGATTCAAATAAATATTTTTCTGCCCGTTTGTGAACAACACTATGTGCGATTTCGGTGCACTTTTCTGGAATACACACTATTCATCTCAACATAATCAACTGATATTATATCACTTAAGATAGCTTGGCATAAGAATTGATCATTTAGCAATAAATTAGAAAGTTATAGAACAGGGATTTTTCTATTTCTTCCTGGCCAAATTATTAGGTCTCACACATGTTTACCAATTATATTAAACTTGCTTTCCGCAATATCACACGGTATCGTGACTATTCAATGATCAATATCATTGGCTTATCCATTGGTATGGCAGGGGTACTCCTGATCTTTCTTTATGTTGGTAATGAATTAAGCTATGACCGTTTTCATAACTCTTCCGAGAATATTTATCGTATGGGTGTAAGCGGGCAAATGGGAGAAATGGAAATCAAGGGATCCACATCTCCAGCCCCACTGGCTTACGCTTTAATGGAGGAATTTGATGAAGTAATTTATGCCACAAAGATACTTGAGGGCATTAATACCGTAATATGGTATAAGGATAAAAGTTTTTTTGAAACCAGTTACCTTTATGCCGACACAAATTTTTTTAAAGTATTTAGCTTTCCTCTCCTTGCCGGAGATCCTGAAACGGCCTTGAGCAAACCGTATTCTATGGTAATTAGCCGCTCTACTGCAAAACGATATTTTGGCAATAAAAATCCCATAGGTGAGATTCTTCACGAAGCGGATGGAAGTGATTATACCATTACAGCTGTGGCAGAAGATGTACCTGAAAATTCCCATTTCCATTTTGATTTTCTTGCCTCAATTAATACCTACAAGTGGACTTCAAATAATAATTGGCTCCTGGATCAATATTATACATATATCCTGTTAGATGAAGATGCTTCAACAAAAAAAATGAATTCCAGGTTAACTAAATTCTCCAGGAAATATATTAATCCGCAATTAAGCAAACAATTTGGTATTGATATTAATGACTGGGATAAACTGAATAACATGGTTTCATTTCATTTGGAACCTTTGACGAGGATTTATTTATTCTCTGAAGCTGATCCTCAAATCGAACCCGTTTCAGATTTCAGGACAACCTATTTATTTGCTATTATTACTTTATTCATTCTATTTCAGGCTATTTTAAACTTTTCAAGTCTTACAACGGCCAATTCTTCTATGCGAGCACGGGAAATTGGAATGCGCAAGGCAATGGGCTCGCAGAGGTTGCAGATCTTCTTTCAGCTTCTAACTGAATCGGTAGTATTTAGTTTTATTGCAATGGTCTTTGCCCTGGTAATGGTTGAACTTTTTCTGCCAACTTTCAACCGTATTGTAATTAAAAATCTTTCTGTAAGCTACTTCAAAGAATGGTTTGTAATTCCTTTACTCCTCTTAACAACTGTATTCATCGGAGCTTTAGCTGGAAGTTATTCTTCTTTATCAATTTCTGCATACAAAACCACTTCAACTATGCATGGGAACCTGGTTCTGGGAAATCGAAAATTATGGTTCAGGACAGGACTTGTTGTATTTCAGATCTTTATTGCTGTGTTTGTTATTACCGGTACTCTGGTTATGTATTCACATATTAGTTATATCTCGAAAAAAGATCCGGGATTTGATAAGGAAAATGTACTTATAATTGATAGGGCCTATGGTCTCGAAAAAGGCAAGTTTGAATTTCAAAAGAAACTGGAGTCAAATCCGAACATTCAACATGTTAGCATTACCTCTACTGTTCCCAGTATGGATGACTGGATGGGTATAGTAATGAGAAGAGAAGATGCAAGTCGTGAAGATCTTACACATTTCAAACGCCTTATCGGAGATCAAAATATGATTGAAACCTTTGGATTTGAAGTCTTAAAAGGAGAGTTTTTTTCAGATGATTTAGATAAAAGTCATTATCAGGTTGTAATCAATGAAACTGCAGCCGAAAACCTCGGTTATAAAAATCCCGTCGGTAAAAACTTAATTATTCCTGGGACATCATATGGCAAAGAATGGTCTTTTGAAATAGTTGGAGTGCTTAAGGATTTTCACATGAGCAAAATGAATGAAAAAATTGAAAACCTTGCGATCTTTAATACCAGGGAATTTTTTCCCAGGTATGTATCCCTGAAGTTTAGTTCTGGCAACCAGCAGAAGATACTTTCATTTGTGGAAGAAACCTGGAAAGATTATGCAATAAATCAACCTTTTGAATTTTTCTTTCTTGAAGATAAGCTTATTGAAATGCAATTTACAGAAAAGAAGGTTGCCGGCATTTTTTCAATTTTATCCTTTATTGCCATATTTATTGCAGGTATAGGAGTGATAAGCCTGGCCTCTTTTTCTACCGAAAGCAGAACTCGCGAAATAGGGATCAGAAAAGCTATGGGTTCTTCTTCCTGCGAGTTAACCCAACTATTTCTCCGTGATTTTGGTAAGTGGGTATTGATTGCCAACATATTTGCATGGCCAGTAGCCTATATCTTTTTGAAAAAGTGGCTGTATAACTTTCCTTACCATAGCGACTTTCCATACTGGACACTGATAGTGGCCGGCATCTTTGTAACTCTTTTAGCTTTTGTCAGCGTGGCATACCAAACTTCTAAAGCTACACTCGAAAGCCCGGTTAAGGCTATCCGACATGAATAATTTAAACAGGAAGATGCTGTCACTCACTCTCGGCCTTCGGCGTACCGTGTCATACGTTCCCTACGGTCGTGTCATTCAATTGTCAATTCTGAATAAATGATTGCATCACAATTGTGTGACAATCATTTGACCATTGTATGACTTTCAAATAATTCTTTCGCATCTTTACAACCATACTACATGAATTCTTAAATTGTTCCAGGGTCATTGCAATTCCCAAATTGATTTTCTACATTTATTCTTTCAATAAATATATCAAGCCTTACTTTACTAACTATTAATCTATAAAAAATGACTCATTCCACTTCCCTAAAATCTTTAATTTCCCTGTTTATATTTTCATTCTTGCTACCCGGAATATCCTTTGCACAGGAAGACGAAACCGGCTACAACGAAAGTTGTACAAGTATACTTGTCGGAAAAAAAGCCAGTACAGATGGCTCTGTAATGACCAGTCATACCTGTGATGCATATTACCGTACATGGTTAGATTTTGTGCCTTCAAAACAGTATGAACCCGGCACTATGCATCCGGTTAAGTGGGGAACCATGCATACCAGCTCTGCCTGGAGTGAAGAAAATGTTGTAATAAAAGGTGAGATTCCTGAGGTTGAGAAAACCTATGCCTAT
>JAYEGO010000184.1:0-4043 GCA_034659155.1 Bacteroidota bacterium
TTGAAATTTGTAAGTTGAACGCCTACCTGCCGGCAGGCAGGAATCCCGATAGTGTAGCGTATCGGGATAAATGAGTATAATACTCCGATGCTTGCCCCGTGAAATCCTGTTTTACAGGAGTGGCTTTTGCCACTATTTCACAGGGCTTGCATCGAGAAAAATAGAATTTCTATTTTGATACCTCGATAGCTTGCTGCGAGGTTGTTCATTAAACCATACAGATGAAAAATTTTCTTGATAAGAATTTCCTTTTGCAGAACAAAACATCCGAAAGACTTTACCATGAGTATGCCGGGGATTTGCCAATTATCGACTATCACTGTCACCTGCCGGTGGAAGATATTGCAAATAACAGGATGTTCAATGATCTGACGGAAGTGTGGCTTGAAGGAGATCATTACAAATGGAGGGCAATGAGAGCCAATGGTATTCCTGAAAAATATTGTACTGGTGATGAAAGTTCGGGCTGGGAGAAGTTTGAGAAATGGGCTGAAACGGTTCCTTATACAATCAGGAATCCATTGTACCACTGGACCCATCTTGAATTAAGAAGATATTTCGGGATTAATGATTTGTTAAGTCAGAAAACTGCCAGAAAAATATTTGATGAGGCAAATAAAAAGCTTCATGACAGCAGTCATTCATCCAGGGGTCTGATGCAGCAAATGAATGTGGAGTTGGTTTGTACAACTGATGACCCTATTGATTCATTAAAGCATCATAAGAAGCTGGAAAGTGAGAGTTTTGGAACAAAAGTTCTTCCTGCTTTCCGTCCGGATAAGGCAATGGCAGTTGAAGAACCTGGAAGTTATAATAAGTATCTTGACAGATTGGGAGAAGTTGCAGGGCTTGAAATCAGATCTTATGAAGATCTTATTCAGGCACTCAAGAGCAGGCATGATTTTTTTGGGAAGATGGGATGTAGATTGTCTGATCATGGAATTGAAACTTTCTACGCTGAAGAATATACAGAAGGGGAGGTAAAGGATATTTTTATTAAGGTGCGGTCAGGCAAAATTCTTATGGAGCGGGAGATACGAAAAATTAAATCCGCAATGCTTTTTGAGCTTGCCATAATGGATCATGAAAAGGGCTGGGTGCAACAATTCCATTACGGAGTCATCAGAAATAATAACTTAATGATGTTCAATAAGCTGGGCCCTGATTCTGGTTATGATTCAATTGGAAGTGAACCTGTAGCCAGGAATATGAGCAAATTTCTTGATCGTCTTGCAAGCAGGGATAAGCTTACAAAAACCATAATATATAATATAAATCCTGCAGATAATGAGCTTGTTGCAACAATGGTGTCTAATTTCCAGGATGGCAGTGTTCCTGGCAAAATGCAATTTGGTTCAGGGTGGTGGTTTTTAGATCAGAAGGATGGAATTGAAAGACAAATAAATGCACTTTCAAATATGGGACTTCTCAGCCGTTTTGTTGGCATGCTCACTGATTCAAGAAGTTTTCTTTCTTATCCAAGGCATGAATATTTCAGACGAATTCTTTGCAATATTATTGGAACTGATGTTGAGAATGGATTATTGCCTGATGATTCAAACCTGCTTGGTAAGATGGTTCAGGACATCAGTTATTTTAATGCAAAGAATTATTTTAAATTTTCTTAATTAGTCGAACCTAATCCCGGGTGGCGCCCACTGAAGCTGTTAGTTTCCAGGAAAACCGAAAAAATATGAGATTATGGCAAATACTTATTTTATTATCCATTAAATGAGACTCCTCTGGAGTCGGCAATATTCACTGAACATATTTCTACAATCATTTGATCCCTCGGGGATCATATTTTTACTCATTTGCCCACTCCTTGTTAGACTGGTACTCTACTCAATAAACAAGCTAATAGTAGTCTGAAGAGTATTAACCCGGAAAATGCATACATTTTCTACGATTAAGACTATACCAACAAATTTGGATCATTTCATTACCCCAAATTTGGGTATGTCTAAATCGGGATTTCCCGCTTTGCTTCCCACTATCCTTCGCACAACTTGTCCCGATAATTTTCGGGATTCATACAATGCGCTTCGCTTTTGTATGAATAAAGCGGGTTAAAATTGATATTTAAACCGGATTCCCTGATGGTTTTTCTTACATGGAACTTAAATTAAGGTATGACTGCCTCATAATAAATTCCTGCACCAGGACCAAGCGGTAGCCCAAACTGGAGCCAGATGATCAAAAGAATTGTCCAGGCAATAAAAAACACTATAGAATATGGCATCATAGTGGCTACTATTGTTCCAATGCCTGCATTTTTATCATATTTCTGAACAAAAGCAATAATGAGTGCAAAAAAGCTCATCATTGGAGAAATTACATTGGTGACACTATCGCCTATTCTATAAACTACCTGCGATAATTCAGGGGAATAACCCAGAAGCATAAACATAGGAATAAAAACAGGTGCCATTATGGCCCATTTTGCAGAAGAACTTCCCATAACCATATTTATCATCCCGGAAAGAATGATAAAAAGAATCATCAGAGGAATCATCCCCAGTCCGGTTGACATAACAAAATCTGCTCCTTTAATGGCTAAAATAATACCCAGGTTGCTCCATTTGAAATATGCTACAAATTGGGCGGCAAAGAATACAAGTACATAGTACAAACCAAGTGTTTTCATTGCCTCTCCCATTCCATACATAACATCTGCATCTGACTTGTATTTTTTAATGGTAAAGCCATAAACAATACCCATTGCACCAGCTGTTATAAATAACATTGCTACTACCCCTTTAATAAGTGGTGAGCTTAACACACTTCCATCAGAACCTCTGAAGAATCCGTTTGAAGGAAGAATACCAATGAGACTGATTGCTATAATAACCAGTAAGACTATCACAGCATTTCTTAATCCTTTCTTTTCAAGTTTAGAAAGACCTGTGAGTTCATCTTTACTTTCAGGACCTTCGTATTTGCCAAAGCGTGGGGCAATCAATTTTTCAGTAACCCATGTGCCCGTAAATGCAATTAAAATTGTGGAAGCTACCATAAAAAAGTAATTAGCTGTTGGATTAACCTCATAGGCAGGGTCAATTATCCTGGCTGCTTCTGTAGAAAGACCAGCCAGTAAAGGATCAAGAGTTCCTAAAACCAGGTTGGCACTGAACCCCCCGGCAACTCCGGCAAATGTAGCTGCTATGCCGATAATCGGATGCCTTCCGACAGCAATAAATATTATTCCGCCCAGGGGGATCAATAAAACATATCCTACATCACTTGCAACATTTGACATAATGCCTGCAAGAACTAACACGAAAGTCAGAATTTTCTTTGGAGAGGACAGGACAACCAACCTGATGAATGCTCCGATTAAACCACTGCTTTCTGCAATTCCAATACCCAGCATTGCAACCATAACAATTCCCAAAGGAGCAAAACCTGTAAAGTTTGTTACCATCTCGGTCAGGATCCTGTGAAGTCCATCTACAGAAAGAAGATTTACCGGATCTATATTTTCATGGCTTCCAGGATGAATTGCAGACCAGTCAAAAGCATGTGCAATGGCTGAAAAGATTAGCACCATTATAGCGAAAATGGCAAACAAAGTGGCAGGGTGAGGAAGAGCATTTCCGACCTTCTCAATAGAATTCAAAAAACGATCGAATAATTTCCCTCCTAAAGCTTTTATTTTTGACATAGTATAATTCTAAACGTTTGAAATTTCGGTTTCTAGTGAAAAAATGAGCCTAAAAATAATAGATACTTTTTATTTAATTGTATTTATTTCAAAATAAAACTCACCGGGTGACTGCGAGTCACCCGGTGAGTGAAAAAAATGCAACTAAAATGCAACTTCTGCGTCATATAGTTAACAATCAAAAAATAGAAAAATGATAAAGAACTATTTACTCACCGCATTTCGAAATATATTTCGAAATAAAGGTTTTTCATTTATTCGTGAAACTCAATTTTCAAAAACATAGTGCATTGAAATTTGTAAGTTGAACGAATCCCGATAGTGTAGCGTATCGGGATAAATGAGTATAATACTCCGATGCTTGCATCGTTTTGAAAAC
>JAYEGO010000185.1:0-15272 GCA_034659155.1 Bacteroidota bacterium
TAAACCAGTAATGTAACTCCTATAGCACTCAAAGTACCTAGAGGAATTGCTTTACGTGGATCTTTCAAATCACCCGACATGTTTGCTCCAGCCATAATCCCGGTAACTGCCGGAAAGAAAATTGCAAAAACCCTCCAAAAACCGGCATCCTCAAAATCGCCAATTAACTGAGCTGTGGAAACAGGCTCATTTTTAGTTAAAATAAAAGATAGAATTGAAACTCCCACAATCACCAGTATCATATATTGTACCCGAATAGCAAAATGAGTGCTGATATAAGAAATAATCAATAAGGCAGCCCAGGCACTATAGGTCACAAGCATTGGAGAATGATGCGGAAAAATACGTAACCAGCCTTCTGTAAAACCCATAATATATAAGGCGGCAGATAACATAAGGGATATGTAAAAAGGAATTCCAATACTTCCACCTGCCTCCAGACCTAAGGATCTGGATATAATAGAATATGCTCCACCCGCCCCTATCTTAATATTGGTAGTTATGGAAGACATAGATAAGGCAGTACAAAACGAAATGCTTTTTGCGATAAGAATGATAGCTATGGCTCCAAGAATCCCTGCATTCCCTACAACCCAGCCAAGTCGCAAATACATTATGATACCAAGAATGGTTAGAACATTCGGAGTAAAAACACCTCCGAAGACACCAAACTTTTTCTGGTCATTTGGAAGAGACATGAAGCTAACTTTCTCCAGACCAGGAAATTTAATACGTTTAAAATTGAATGCCATGGGAAGACCAAATTAATAAAAAAAATGGACTTCTATAGTTCTTGCCCAGGTTGGAAATGATTTTATTTACAGCTATATTTGTATATACACTATATGTTTAACCTCTTATTATATTCTCTCATGAAATATTTCAGGAATTCAATTTTATTTTTCTCTTCTCTTGTGATCCTGGCATGTTCAAATTCCAATAGTAAATCTGAAAATATCATTGCCGGGAGTGAAGTCCGGAAAACTATTCAAGATAAACCTGAATCAGCATTTGTGGATGGAAATTCAAAGAGCTTACATGAAGATCTTAATAATACTTACCTTCAGGATACTAGCAAGAAACAAGCTCTTTCTCTCATGGCAAAGGATAGTATAGATCTGAAACTTGAAGCTGATTCCATTGCAAAAAAAATAGCAATTGCAGAAGAAAACATCTCGATATCAAGAAAAAAAATACTCAACTACCAGGAGGAATTAAAGTTTTATAAGTCTCAATTAAGTAAGCTTAATACTGATGAATCCATGAGGGATGGCATTGACAGGATCAATCAAAATGTGGAAACTGTTAGAGGGTATATCGAAAATGAGGAAGAAAAGATAGACCTCGTAAAAGTAAATATCAGCAAGCTGGAAAAGGAAAAAATGGATTTGAAAATCCGGCACACTCAAGCATCAACTACTATCTCAAAAGAGAGTACAAGAGAAAAAACAGATACCAGACTGGATCAACAGCTTTCGGGGCCTATAAATAAACAGGCACTTGAGAAAGAATTAAGCGATTTGAAAAAACTCAAGCAAGGGGTAAATGCACGAATTCTTTATTATGAACATATGCTGGATAGTTTGAACTCTATAGATCAGAAGTCGGGACAGGAACAACTAAAACCGGTGATTGTTTCAGAGGATAAACAAACAAATGAAATTATTGATCAGGATGCCGCAAATCAATTGCAGAATTTAGCAAACAAAACCATAAATAAGAAGAAAAACTTATCGGCAGAACAGGTGAAAGCAGCAAAAGAGCGTAACTCATCAGATACAAGTATTCATGCCAACAGGGGTTTTGCGAAATTCATTGGCATTTTTTTCCTGATAATACTGGTAATGATAGGCTCATTATATTTCCTTGGTAAATCCTTTCAGGGGAAAAAAAATAACTAAACCATCCAAATTAGCTTCATTTAAGATACAGGAGGATATAAAAATGGCAACAAAAAAGACAAGTTCAAATAAGGCAGGTTCTTCGACTGATGGAAAAGAAAAGAAGAAACCTGGTTTCTTTTCTGAAGCAAGTGAAAACATTGAGGCCGGAGCACGCCTAATTGGGAAGAAAGCTTCAAAATTGGCTTCTGAACTGGCGGATACTGCCGGTAAAATTAAAGAAGAAGTTAAAGGTCTGGAGTCGGAAGCTTTGGTTACTGCCCGTGGTAAAATTGATGAATTAAGTGATAAAGCTCAAGTATATCTTGATAAATACAAGCACAGGAGTGATATTAATCGCCTTGCTAAAGAAAGAGATGTGCTTATAAAGGTTCTGGGGCAACTTGTATATCTTAAACTTAAGTCACGAAGTGTTAAGAAAGAAAACCTGGCCGACAATGAAGAAGTGAAAAACCTGGTAAAGAATATTAAGAAAAAGGATAGAGAAATTATCAATGCTGGTAAAGAATCCGATAAATAATTAATACCTGCTAGCTGTAATAGCAATGGTTAAACAACAAAATATTTTTATAACATATAAATCTATAAGCAATGAGACGCATCATGAGAAAGATACATCTGGTTATAATAATACTATATTTCATAATTGCCTGCTATTTTGCATTGTTTAACTGGGCTATATTTTCTGTAAGCCTGGATATTGACTTCGGTTTTTCAATAATACAAATCCCTCTTATTGCGATGGTCTTTTCTTTTAGCCTTATCTTTCTGTTAATTCAGCTTGGTATTACCTATTTAAGCGATCTTGGTCATGAACGTGATCTGGGCAGAAAGGAATCAGACATACAATCATTCAAAGCTGAATTACACGATCATAAATCAGTTGACCTGGAGGTTTTTTCAGAAAAACTAAATAGTGTAGATCAGAAACTCGATGAGTTGCTTCAGCGGGATACAAAGACAGATGATCCTGAGCATCGGGATATTGTAGAATAGGTATTGAAGAAGACTGAAGCTTCCACCTACGCCTAGGAAGGCTAAAGCTGGGGTTTTGGTGATCCACTTTTTGAATATTCAAAGTTGGGCGTTCGATGTTGGAAGTTCCTTATTATTTCAACATCCAACATTCAATATCAACATTCAACTTTCAATTTTCATCTCATTATATCTATCATTCGCTCATTTTTCTACTCCTTCTGCGTAAATCTGCGCCATCCGCGAGAGATAATTAGTCGGTCCTTAACAACGAATTATTTGCTTAAAAATATTAGTAAACATAGCACCATAATTCAGTATGGTGTAAATGAGCATATTAAGGCTTTAATCTTTTATCTTTTCCTCCGCCTTTCCTGTCATAGGAACAAACACAACCGGATACTGAACATGTTTTTTTAGTTTTCCCTTCAAATCTTTTTCAACAACAACCAGGGTCTGGGTCATACCTGCCTTTCCTACAGGAATAACAATTCTGCCTCCGGCTGCCAATTGATTTAGTAATGGAGCTGGTATCTTTTCCGGCGCACAGGTAACAATAATCCCATCAAAAGGGGAATGCTCCTCCCAGCCTTCGTATCCATCACCAATCTTAAGTGAAATAGTTTTATACCCCAAATCATTCAGAATTATGGCTGCCTTTTTACCTAGTTTATCAACTATTTCAATGCTATACACAAAGGGTGTTAGTTCTGACAAAATTGCTGCCTGGTACCCACTGCCGGTACCAATTTCCAATATTTTATCCCCTGCCGCAATTTGCAGCAGTTCTGTCATATGAGCTACAATGAATGGTTGGGAAATGGTTTGTCCCTGACTAAGTGGCAAAGGATGATTCATATATGCCTGGTCCTGAAATTGTGAAGGAACAAATTTATGCCTGGGTACAGCCCTCATTGCTTCAAGTACGCGAATATCATGAATGGGTTTGTAGGGGTTATTTTGAATATAAACGTCTACCATTCTTAATCGCTCCTCTTCCCTTTCAGGGAACCTGGGTCTATACCAGTTTATTGTATCAGCATTCATGCTCTGAACAAGCGACTGTTTCCGTATGACCCTCTTCCCATCATATTTCCCTGGTAAAAAAGCAAAGCTAAAAAGGATAAAAAAATAAGTTAAGTAAAACATCATTGCTTAAGTTTATTCGTGAAACTCAAATTTCAAAAGTAGCCTGTCCCGATTTTTCGGGATAATGAACCGGAGCGAAGCAGAGCTCAACATAAGTTAGTTGAAATTTGTAAGTTGAACTAATCCCGATAGCTTGTCCCGACTTGTCGGGAGCGCAGCGTATCAGGATAAATCAGTAAATTTAGCTTTCTGAAATATCGAGAGCTTACTGCAAGATAGTTCCTTATCATTATTTACTTCCACTCATAAGTTACAAAAAAAGAAGGAAACGGGTATATGAATTAACCAGTTTTTTGCTGATATTTGCACTCTCTTCTATAGAAGAAACTGGAATATATTAAGCAATTGAAAAACAGCAGCATAGATGAGTTACTTGTATTTTGAGAAAGCCAAATTGGTAAATTTAGAACATTCTCTAAACCGGGAGGTACTACGTACTAACCGTGCCGGATCATATGCACTTACCACTCTGGCAGGCTGTAACACGCGAAAATATCATGGACTTCTTGTCTGTCCCCTTGAGAAATTTGGTGGCACACATCATGTATTGCTGTCTTCAATTGATGAAACTATTATTCAACATGAAAAGTCTTTCAATATTGGCATTCACCAGTATAAAGAAGATCTTTTTGATCCCAAGGGACATAAATACTTAAGAGATTTTAATGCAGACAAACTACCCATCACCACACTTCGTGTAGGAGGTGTTGTTTTGACCAGAGAAAGAGTGCTGTCTAAAAACCAGGAACAGATCATGATCAAGTATACCCTGGTTGAAGCCCGGTCAGAGACCATTCTGAAATTGCAACCATTCCTTGCATTCCGGGAAGCTCATAGCTTGTCGAAAGCAAATCTATATGCTTCAAAAAAATCAGGTGAAGTGAAAAATGGAAGGCAGTTTAAGCTATACGAAAACTATCCTGAACTTTACATTCAGTTTTCTAAACCCGCTGAATATATTTCAGTTCCCGATTGGTATTATGGCATAGAATATAGAAAGGAGCAAGAGCGCGGATACGATTTTACAGAAGATCTTTTTGTGCCAGGATATTTTGAATTGGCCATTAAAAAAGGGGAAAGTGTAATCCTTTCAGCCAGTACCAAACTTATTACCCCCTCCGGTTTAAAGCAAAAATTCAGCCGGGAGTCAAAATCCAGAAATCCACGAAGCAGCTTTAAGAACTGTTTGACAAATTCAGCCAAACAATTTTTCATAAATCATAAAAATGAAGTAAATATAATTGCAGGTTATCCCTGGTTTGGAGTATGGGGACGGGATACCTTTATTTCTTTACCAGGCTTAACCCTGGCCCTGGACACTCCGGAAAAATGCAAGGCAGTTCTAGACAGTCAGGTAAAAAAAATGAAGGGAGGATTATTCCCAAATATTGAAGGTAGTTCTGGTCTGGCATTTAATTCGGTGGATGCTCCTCTATGGTTTATCTGGGCAATACAGCAATACGCTGCTTATTTAAATGATCCTGAATTCATCTGGAAAAATTATCACAATGCAATAGCAAATATTCTGAATACATTCAGAGACGGAACTGATTTTAATATTCAGATGAAAGAAAATCACCTTATTTATGCAGGTGAAAAAGGAAAGGCTCTTACATGGATGGATGCAATTGTTCATGGGGAAGCTGTAACTCCCAGAATAGGTTTTAATGTTGAGATCAATGCACTCTGGTTTAATGCTATATCCTTTTATAAATATTTAGCTGTTCTGTCTGGTAATGAGAAAAAGCTTTCAGGCTGGATGGATATTACTGAAAAAATAGAAGAGAACTTTATCAAAACTTTTTGGGATGAAGAAAAAGCATACCTGGCAGATTATGTAAATGGGGACTATAAAAACTGGGATATACGGCCCAACCAGATTTTCGCATTGTCTCTGCCCTATTCTCCTCTCAAAGATTATATGAAGAAATCGGTTTTAGACCTCGTTGAAAAGGAATTGCTTACTATCAGAGGATTGCGGACTCTGTCTCCCAGTGATCTCAATTATAAGGGAATATATCAGGGCAACCAGGAAGAAAGAGATCGTGCTTATCACCAGGGAACAGTTTGGCCCTGGCTATTCGGACATTTTGCCGAGGCTTACCTTAAACTGAACAAAAAAAGCGGGGTACATAAAATACAGAATCTAATTGATGGATTTGAAGATGAAATGGGAAATGATGGGATAGGTTCAATCTCGGAGATTTATGATGGTAATCCTCCCCATAAAGGTAAAGGAGCAATTTCACAAGCCTGGAGTGTTGCTGAAATCCTTCGTGTAATAAAGTTATTAGAAGAATTTGAATAATATAAATAATGCTCAAACAGGGAGCCACAATATGAGGGTATTAATGTTTGGCTGGGAATTCCCGCCACATATATCAGGTGGATTAGGTACTGCAAGTTATGGATTGGCCAAAGGTCTTTCTGTAATTGGAGGAACCGATTTGCTTTTTGTTGTACCCAAAGCCCATGGAGATGAAGATAATAGTATCGGGCAGATTATCGGTGCAAGTGATATACCTATTTCGCGTAAAAAATTAAAGCTTGGAAAGCACAACAAAGCCCTGGATTACTTTGAAGTCAATTCTCGCATAGTTCCCTATGTGGATCCGGAGGATTTCTGGAAATTGAAACGTAAGGAAGTTTCATCTGACTATAAATATATTCAAACCGATAAGGAAGGGAAAATACCCTTTAGCGGGAAATATACAGAAAGCTTACTTGAAGAAATTGCAAAATATGCAATAGTAGCTTCTGTAATTTCAAGCCAGGAATCTTTTGACCTTATACATGCTCATGACTGGCTCGCTTATCCAGCCGGTATAGCGGCTAAAGAAGCTTCAGGGAAACCCCTGGTAATACATGTTCATGCCACCGATTTTGACAGGAGTGGCGGCAAGGTAAACCCCGAGGTATTTGCTATCGAAAAAAGAGGAATGGATGTTGCAGATAAGATCATCACAGTAAGTAATTTAACCAGGCAAACTGTAATTAATAAATATCATATCCCCGAAGAAAAAGTCGTTACCGTTTACAATGCTGTAGAGCCAGTACCAGGTGAAAAACAACAGCGCAGATTAATTCCTGATTCGGATGAGAAAATCGTTACTTTTCTTGGAAGAATTACACTCCAAAAGGGACCTGAATATTTTATCGAGGCCGCACATAGAGTTCTGGAAAGAACAGGCAATGTTCGTTTTGTTATGGCTGGAAGCGGAGATATGATGATAAAAATGATAAAGCTTGCTGCATCGAAAAAGATTATGGATCGCTTTCATTTTACGGGCTTTCTAAAAGGTAAAAATGTAAACAAGATGCTTGAATACAGTGATGTGTACATTATGCCATCAGTATCTGAACCTTTTGGGATATCTCCACTTGAAGCTATGCAGTCAAATGTACCGGTAATTATTTCCCATCAATCAGGAGTGGCTGAAATATTAACACATGCCATAAAAGTAAATTATTGGGATATCGATGCTATGGCCGATGCAATATATGGATTACTAAAGTATCCGGCATTGCATAAAATGTTTTGCAATTATGGTAAAATAGAAGTTGACAACTTGAAATGGGAAAATTCTGCAAAACAGGTTTTAAAAATTTATAATGATATAATTCAAAATTAAGCAAGTATCTATTTTATGAAAACCATCTGTTTATATTTCCAGGTACACCAACCTTTTCGCTTAAAGCGTTATCGTTTTTTTGATATAGGAAGTGATCATTATTATTATGATGATTATTCAAATGAGTCGATATTGAGGAAGGTTGCGGAGAAATGTTATCTCCCAGCCAACAAACTTATTATGGATTTGATCAGAAAATATGAAGGAAATTTCAAGGTCAGTTTTTCCTTTTCCGGCATGGTACTGGATCAGTTCGAATTATATGGTACTGATGTTCTTGAATCTTTTAAAGAACTGGCAAAGTCTGATTCAGTCGAAATACTGGCAGAAAGCCATGCCCACTCACTTGCAGTATTTAAAAGTATTCCTGAATTCAAACGGCAGGTAAAAATGCACGAGGATCTTCTAAATAAACACTTCGGATTAAAACCCGGGGTTTTCAGGAATACTGAACTAATATATTCTGATGAAATAGGCAATGAAGTAGCAAAAATGGGATATACAGGAATGCTTACAGAAGGTGCAAAGCATGTCCTGGGCTGGAAAAGCCCCAACCATCTTTACTGTAACGCTTTAAATCCAAAGTTAAAGATCTTAACCAGGAACTTTAAGTTGAGTGATGATATTGCCTTTCGATTTTCGAATGAATCGTGGAATGAATGGCCATTAACAGCTGAAAAATATGTGTCCTGGCTGGAAGATATCCCTGAAGATGAAGAAATTGTAAACCTGTTTATGGATTATGAAACTTTCGGAGAACATCAATGGGAAGAAACAGGAATATTTTCGTTTCTGGAAAATTTTGTGGATACAGTGATAAAAAAGCCTGAACTTAATTTTGGAACCCCTTCAGATGTCATCAGGCAGCACCAGGTAGTTGCACCAATTCATGTGCCAAATCCTATTTCATGGGCAGATGAAGAAAAAGACCTTACAGCCTGGCTGGGGAATGAATTGCAGGAAGAGGCTTTCAATAAGCTTTATTCCCTGGAAGAACTAGTAGTAAAAATTGATAATGCAGATATTAAGAGAGACTGGACCTATCTCCAGGCAAGTGATCATTTTTATTATATGTGCACAAAGTTCTTTTCAGATGGCGAGGTGCATGCATATTTTAGTCCTTTTGATTCTCCCTATGATGCTTTTATCAACTATATGAATATCTTAAGTGATTTTATTTTGCGCGTAAAAGCATTTTCACCAACCCAGACTAAAGAAACCGAAGATTTAAACATACTTGTTTCTGCCAGGGAAAAGGAAATTAAAAAATTAAAAGATCAAATAAACCGCTTAAAGAAAAGTAAAGAAACAACTGCTCCAAAAAGGCCTAAACCTAAAACCGTGGCTACAGGTTCCAGATCCGCCCGTAAAGGACGTTCGAAAGAGCCGCTAAAGTCTAAAACAACTGCACGCAAGCAGAGTAGAACACAACAAAAAAGGTCTAAATAAGCTATTCTAAACAATCAAGTATTATTTTATTACATAAGCCGCGGGCTTATCAAATATCTGTATTTAAACATATGACAAACAATATAAAGAAACCCAATGTTCTATTTGAGACAAGTTGGGAAATATGCAACAAGGTAGGTGGCATTCATACCGTTGTTTCAACTAAAACTGAATCTTTAATAAACCAATCTGAATTTAAATATATACTTATTGGTCCTGATGTATGGCGAGATGAAGGTCAAAATCCTGAATTTGAACCCGATCCTGATTTATTCAAAGAATGGAGAGAACAATTTCAGAACAAAGCCTTTTCAGTAAAAACCGGAAGGTGGAATATCCCGGGAAAACCTATTGTTCTGTTAATTGATTTTTATCCACTGATTGCAAGGAAAGATGAAGTTTTCAGTAAATACTGGGAAGATTATAAACTTGACTCCATCAATGGGCAGTGGGATTATATTGAACCTGCTCTTTTTGGTACTGCCGCCGGAGAGCTAATCCAGGATATTTGCCTGTTCTATGAAGAATTCCAGCAGGGTGCCGTAGCTCACTTTCATGAATGGATGACAGGTACGGGTATTCTGTATTTAAAAAAGAATGCCCCTTATATTGGAACCGTTTTTACCACACATGCAACATCCCTTGGTAGATCTTTGGCAGGAAACGGAAAACCTCTTTACAGTAAGTTGACAGAATACCCTCCCTTGCGTATGGCTAAAGAGTTGGGAATTTCTTCAAAGCAGTCACTTGAAAGCCTGTCTGCCTTAAATGCAGATGCTTTTTCAACAGTAAGCGAAATTACAGCTCTTGAATGTTCTCATTTCCTGGGAAGAAAACCCGACCTGGTTACTCCAAATGGTTTTGAAGATTCTTTTGTTCCGGAAGATGAACGATTCACACAAAAAAGAGAATTGGCAAGAAATAAACTTTTTGAAATTGCCAGAGCTATGGGGCACTCCATTTCTGAAGATGCCCTGCTGGTTGCAACAAGTGGTCGCTATGAATTTAAAAATAAGGGAATTGATCTATTCCTGGAAGCATTAAAAAAGATTGAAGATAAGAATCCTAAAAAGGAGATTCTGGCTTTTATTCTTGTACCGGCTGGAATTTCCGGCCCAAGGTTAGAGCTTTTAGGGCAGGATACACTCAAAAACAGTGCACACGATGATGATCTAAAATATGTTACACATTATCTAACCGATGCCGGAAATGATCCTGTTCTAAACTATTGCAGGAGTATTGGTCTTTCTGTAAATAAGGATAGCAAAGTGAAGCTCCTGTTTGTTCCTTCATATCTGAATGGAGACGATGGGCTCTTTAATATTCCATACTATGATCTACTAATTGGTTTTGACCTGACAGTTTTTCCAAGTTATTATGAACCATGGGGATATACTCCAATGGAAAGCCTTGCATTTCATATACCTACTATTACAAGCACACTGGCGGGCTTTGGGAAATGGGTAAATGACTTGATTGCAGATCAGGGAAACGGAATAAAGGTTCTGGAACGTAATGATACAAACTTTGAGCAGGCCGTAAAAGTATTATCATCTGAAATACTAAATTTTGTTTCCATGTCAAAAGGAGAAATGGAGACAGCAAGAAATAAAGCCTTTGAAATTTCCAGGACTACTCTCTGGAAAGAATTGGTACATAGTTATTTTGAAATTTATGACATTGCACTTTGCAACTCCCGTGAAAGATATGAAAGTTATGACTGGCCTCAAGCTGGTGAAATTTCTTATGTTCCACCCACTCCCGGGAAAGTGAGTGAACCTGTTTGGAGAAAACTATTTGTTGAATCAAATGTTCCTCAAAATTTATCCTTCCTGAAGGAATTGTCAAAAAATTTATGGTGGTCGTGGAATAGTGAGGCAATTAAGTTATGGAAAAAGGTTGATTCAGGCCTCTGGAATGCGTGTGGTGAAAATCCAATAGAACTTCTTGAAAAAGTAAACTACAAAAGATTACTTGTCTTGAGCAAAGACAATGATTTTCTCAAAAACCTGAAAGAGGTTGAAAAGGAATTCAACTCTTATATGAACCCTTCTGAGAAGAAAGGGCCACAAATAGCATACTTCAGCATGGAATATGGCTTACATGACAGCCTTAAGATATATTCGGGGGGATTGGGTATTCTGGCAGGAGATTTTTTAAAAGAAGCCAGTGATTCGAATGTTTCAATCGTTGCTGTTGGCCTGCTTTACAGGTTTGGTTATTTCAAACAGGTACTAACTCTAAATGGAGATCAAACTGTAGTATACAATCCAGAACAATTTTCAAAAATACCTGCATTTCCTGTTCTTGACGAAAATTCTAACTGGCTGACTGTATCCATTGCGTTCCCGGGCAGGAATCTTACAGCATATTTATGGAAGGTTCAGATTGGGAGAGTTAGCTTATATCTTTTAGATACAGATCACAAGGAGAATCAACACCAGGATCGAAGCATAAGCCATAATCTTTATGGCGGGGACCTTGAAAACAGGATTAAGCAGGAAATATTGCTGGGCATAGGAGGAATTAGGGCTCTGAAAAAATTAAATATTCAACCGGATATTTATCATAGTAATGAGGGGCACTCTGCATTCATTGGATTAGAGCGCCTATGGAACCTGATTAGAGAGAAAAACCTGAATTTTGATGAAGCTCTTGAAGTTGTTCGTTCTTCCATGCTTTTCACCACTCACACACCCGTTCCTGCAGGCCATGACATGTTTCCTGAAGATCTGTTCAGAACCTATATGGGGCATTATCCTGAAAGGCTTGGAATATCATGGGATTTATTTCTTTCCCTTGGAAGGGCAGCCAATGCAAATCCGCATGACAAGTTCAATATGAGCTTCCTTGCTGCAAGCCTGTCACTTTTTATCAATGGAGTCAGTAAATTGCACGGACAGGTTAGCAGGGACTTATTTATGGATCTATGGCCCGGTTTTTTGATAAATGAATCTCCTATCGGTTTTGTTACCAATGGTGTACATTATAAAACATGGACTGCTCCGGAATGGATTGAGCTATACGAAAGATTGCTTAATACCAGCTGGGGAAATAAACCTGCCCTCAAATCAGAGTGGGCAAAAATAATTGAGGTTGAGGACAGGGAAATCTGGGAAATTAAACAATCTCTTAAGCGCAGGATGGTTGAAAACCTCAAAAACCGCCTTAAGGAAGCCTGGACAAAACGAAATGAGAGTCCCAGATTTATAAGGGAAATATCTGAGAAGCTTGACACAAAGCCATTAACTATAGGGTTTGCAAGGCGGTTTGCTACTTATAAACGGGCTCATTTACTCTTTAAAAACCTCGACCGCCTTTCGCAGATAGTTAATCATCCAAAGCATCCTGTTCAATTTATTTTTGCAGGCAAGGCGCATCCAAAAGATAAAGCCGGCCAGGATATGATAAAAGAAATTGTAAGAATCTCAAAACGCCCTGAATTTATTGGAAAGATCATTTTCCTGCAGAATTATGATATAGCACTTGCCAAGCAACTGGTACAGGGAGTAGATATATGGCTAAATACCCCTACCCGACCCCTGGAAGCTTCCGGTACAAGCGGGGAAAAAGCCATCATGAATGGAACACTTCATTTTAGTGTTTTGGATGGATGGTGGGTAGAGGGATTCAAACCCGGTGCTGGTTGGGGAATTGCTGAAAAAAGAAGCTATGATAACCAGGATTTCCAGGATGAACTGGATGCAGAAACCCTTTACCAGGTACTTGAATCTGAAATAATTCCTGTCTACTATAAGAGAGACAAATCAGGAATTCCGGGAACCTGGATAAGCTTTATCAAGAAGTCAATGTCTGAAATTGCTCCCGAATTTACAACAACACGAATGATGGGAGATTACCTGAGTAAATACTATCTTAAGCTTGGGGAACAGGCAAAAGTTTTTTCAGTGAATCAATATCAGAATGCCCGTAAACTAGCCGGGTGGAAAAAGCAAATTCGTGAGAAATGGGATGAAATTGAAGTACAATCTTTAATACTTCCCGGCAAAGGCAAGAATGATTACCTGAGTGGACAGGAATATACGGGTAAAATAATCATAAACCTGAAGGATATTGATCCAAAAAATGTAGAGTTGGAACTTATAATCTCAAAAGGAACAGGTAATATGGGAGAACTGGTGCACAAACAAAACTTCGTATTAAAGAAGTTTGAGGATGGGCTGGCCTGGTATGAGACAAAAATTATTCCAACCTATTCCGGTGGTTTTAATTTTGGTTTCAGGCTTGTTCCCAATAATTCCCTTCTTATGCATAAGCAGGACTTTCCGCTGAATTTATGGATATAAAGGTATCTTTTTACTCGTCTGACCACTCATGGTTATGGCCAAAAGATATACATGTTTTTGTGCTCGATGAACTAACCAATAGTGGTCTGACGAGTATCTTCCCAATCATGGTTGCGGCCCCGATGTCGCATAGTTTATTTTATGAATCTCCCATCATCTTTTGATGTTGAAAGTTTATTTACGTTTTTCTCAAGCCATCCCTTTTTTTTAGCATCTCTTATATCAAATTCTGGAACATATGGTTTAATATCTAATAAAGGAGTACCATCTACAATGTCCAAATCTTTAACTTGGAGTATATTTCCTTCAATTTTTACAAGTTGGACTATAGAGATCCCTATTGGATTAGGTCTATTTGGAGCCCTTGTTGAAAATACCCCATGTGTTTGATCATCCATAAAAGGTTTTACTGTCAATGACGATTCTTTAGACAAATGGAAGTGATATACTAAAATGACATGCGAGAAACCATCAATGTCTTTTAAACCTTCGGTGTATTCTTGAAATACTTCGACTGTGCCACCAATACCTTGTGCGGCAATTGGTTGGATAGGTGTTCCTTTAGGTTCTTTAAATGGTGAATGGATAATTCCGATTTGTATGTATTTTATCTCATTCATGATTTCAATCAATCTGTATATGCGATTTCCGCAAACGGGAGTCTGCGCACAAACTCCATTTATTAATGTAAAAATACCCCTATTCTCGGATAGAGGCGCATTGAGAGCTGAAAAATAATATTATTTCCGTTTTTGAAATTATTTATATTGCGTGTTGGCGTTAGTTTGTTATCTAAATATTCTTTCATCAAAATCAAACTCTTCAATATTTAGAATTTTAACTTTGTCAGAATCAGAATGTTGTGGATTAATTAAAATATTAAAATCCCCTTGCACTACTGCTGAAGGAACCATAATATACAAAACTTCATTCTTATTTATAAAATTATCTCCAAGTTCTTGTGTTAATTTTGAATACGGAAATTTTCTCCAATCTTTGGGTAATATCTTAGTTTCCAATTGTGTTATTTGCGAATAATCTGGAATTTCTATTGTAATCATATAATAATTCTTAGGCATTATACCAACAGGAGTATGCACTGCAATTTCTGCCATACACAATGCTCTTGAGTCTGCAGTATACAAAACCCTTGTTCCTTTATAATTCCACCTACCACCTGTAATTTCAGCACCAATCCCTGTTAAATCATTTGAGTATTTCTTACTCGCTAACCTATAAACTATCATGCTAAGATTCCATGTTCAATTTTAACTAACTCATTCTTGACCATGTTAATGCCAAAAGAATTATCCAATAAATCTGTTGGTTTATCTCCGCCCAATGCAATATTCTTTGAATTAATCCATGCAAGAAAATTCGTAGTACTCCCAAAAACCGCAGTTCCTTTTTTAAATAATAACATAATCATAAGAAGTTTTTCGGTATGAATTGAATCAAACCTTTTCTTTTCTCGTCTATGTCGTTGAATTGTTCTTTCTGACAGATTTAATATCCTTGACCAATCTGTAGAGTTTAAAGGGTATTTTACTCTGAAGTTATCAAACATTTCATAATCAACTCCTTTTCTAGTTGCATTAATCAATTTAAATATATCATTATTATCCAAGGACCTGAATGTTAAATTATCTGTTTTCATATCCATAACTTTTATTCAAAGATACGACATATTTCTATAATACTACGTCATTTGTCGTATTTTTTAAAATTGCCGCCAACGGGAGTCTGCGCACAAACCCCATTTATTAATGTAAAAATACCCCTATTCTCGGATAGAGGCGCATTGAGAACTGAAAAATAATATTATTTCCGTTTTTGAAATTATTTATTGAATAAGAAAA
>JAYEGO010000186.1:0-4009 GCA_034659155.1 Bacteroidota bacterium
TTCTTCACCTTCTTCCAGAAGCAAATAAACCAACTTTCCTGAAACATCCGGGGATACAGAAACCGAACTGGCTTCAAAATTTCCATATGCATCAGAACTGTTATTCTCCTGGTTACATGAAGAAATCAGCATAGACAGGAACACTAAAACGGAGATTGAATTTGATTTCATACTACTAATTTTTATTGATCACCCATTGTGTTTCCCTGGGCAGTTAAATAATTAAATTTTGATTTTAGCAACATCAATTCATGTATGTTCAGCTTAACCATAGCAGTCAGATACCGATTAAAATCCCTGACATAATCAGCAGATTGTATAACTCCATTATCAAGCTTTGATGAAGATGTATTAAGAATATTTTTTCGTAAGTGAATAAGTTCATTATCTTTCAGTATCAATTCCTCAAATTTTAAAATCTCTTCTTTCTCTTTCTGAAGTTCCAGCTTGAGGTTATGCTCAAAGGTTTCGCGTTGATGAATAATTTTTTGTTGGTTCAACTGTAATATTTCTTTCTCCCTGCCAGTTTTATTCCAATCCCATATATTCCATGTAAGCCTTAAGCCAACTATATAATAAGTATCGAAGGAATCATTTACAGGGTTTAGTCCGGGCTGCCCATAGCCAAGCTGCCCAAACCCACTAATCATGGGCATCCTGGTCGTTGAAATCAACTGCTTGTTCAAATCCAGATTATTCTCCTGAAACTGAAACAATACAAGCTCGGGTCTGGAAACCGGGGCTTCAATATCGAGTAAAATATATGGCCTTTCGAGCTTAACATCTATTTTCAGTGTTGAATCAATCAGTATTTCCAGAACCTTGATGCCCTGTGATATATTATAACTGTTTTCAAGAGTTTTTTGCTCCAGGCCAATCATTTCAGCCATCATATTATCTAAATCAGATTGCAGCAAAATACCATTTTTTACAGCAGATTCAGCAAACTGCAAACGCTCATCCAATTCTTGCAGGCTTAATTTAAACAGGCTATCGTTTTGTTGTAAGAATAGAATAGAAAAATAAATGGTATTCACACGTTCCCTGATCTGGTAAAGATCAACTATAAGTGACTGCTCATCCATCTGGCTTTTGTTACGCTCCAGCTCAATACTTTTCTTAATCATTCCACCATCATAAATCAATTGATTCAGGTTGATTGTAAAATTAAATTGCTCATTGGGTGGTGATGGAATATCAAATCCGGGAATTGGCAAAACACTATTCAGGTTAATCACTTCAGACAGGTATTTGGCTTCAGCCTGAAAATACATGGAGGGTAGATAAGCACTTTTGTGATTTTGTGCTCTCAATTCTCCCTCTTCTGTAATAAGAGATTTGTTCTTGTAAACCGGATAAGCCTGTATTGATCTTTCATAGCAAGTCTCAATATTTAGAATTTGGGCTTCCTGTGCACTTATAACAGGTGAGATAAGTAGCCAGGAAGTAATTACTGTTATCAGCCTGGAAAAATTCATTTTATTTTCTTTAGTGATGAAATGATCCACTCAGGGACTTCTTTTTTTCTTCGTTCAATAAGATTATTGTATTCCTTTTCCTGAATGCGAAACACGCCTTTTACTATTGGCCTGGCAATAAAGGGGAATATGCATAAAGATAGAATGTTTAAAACCAACTGGCGGGGATCTGTTTTTCGGATACTTCCCTTTAAAGTCTCCTCCTCAATTTGTATCATTAACTTCTCCGGAGCCTTTATACCCGCCCTTGTAAAATATTTAACAAGCTTCTCCTGATCCCGGTTAATTTCATTCAAAATGAAACTAACCAGGTATGTATTGGATTGCAAAAAACCAATATACCGGCTGCAGAAAAAACGAATCTTCTCAAAAAGATCCATTTCAGATTCTAAAACAACCAAAATTCCTGACTGTATAGTTTTAAGTGCTTCAAACAAGATCATCTCAAAAAGGGTTTCTTTATTCTTGAAATAGTAATGCAATAAGGCTTTATTGATGCCTGCTTCATCGGCAATCTCCTGCATTCTGGCTCCGGCATATCCCTTCTTAACAAACACATCCCTGGCAGCAATTAGAATACTCTCCCGGGTATTTTGCATCTCATGCTCGCTCATAAATCAACTTTTAACCATTTAGTTTAACTGATTGGTTAAATATAGTTCATTTATTTTAAAAAATCAAATTACCTTTTCGTTTTTCTTTCAAATGCTATATATCATACCATAAATAATCGCTGATTCAATAAAACAATTACTTTTGCTAAAACTTTAAAACAAACTTTTGGAATAATGATAAGAAGCATTTTACTCTGGATCCTCGCCATCATAATAACAGTTATATGCCTTAAATTTCAAGACAAAACAGGTCCTACCTATCCCCTGGAAGGTAATTTATCAGTGGGAGATGAAACCATACATTTTAAGTTCTTACGAAGCGAAAATATTGGAACTGACTTAAAGATTATGTTCCAGGATCCTGTTCCTGTGGAAGTATCAGGATATGTAAAGTACAGAAGGTACAAGTCTCTTGATGAGTGGACAATTGTGCCTATGGAGGCAGGCAGTTTTGAATTCAAACGACGTCTGGTAGCTGATTCTGTGAAGGGAATAGGTGCTGAGCTGCCATATTTAAATGAGAGGGCAGGAAAATATGAATTTTTTGTTTTCTATTCCACTCCGGGACAAGAAGTTATTTCTGTTACTGGAGATCAACCCATATATGCACGCTATAAAGCAAAAGTTCCTGGCCTGGTCTTACTTATACATGTTCTTACAATTTTTCTTTCCATGATCTTTGCTATTCGCACAGTGCTTGAGGCTATTGTAAATGGGAAATTTAAATGGATGATATGGGCAACGATAATCTCATTTATCATTGGAGGGTTTATCTTTGGACCTATGGTACAAAAATATGCCTTTGGAGTACTTTGGTCAGGCATTCCTTTTGGTCATGACTGGACGGATAATAAAGTGGTTTTTGAATTACTATTTTGGATATTCGCTGCTTATATGAACCGTGGTGACCGACGAAACCGCTGGTCGGTATACTTTGCCGGAATTGCTACTCTCCTGGTATACTTTATCCCTCACAGCATTTTTGGGTCTGAATATAATTATATTACTGGCACCGGTCACGGCACCATTGGTTAATTATTGAAAATCATTTAACTGTAGCTATAATTAAGGGCAGCACCATTTAACTTTGTTAGCTCTTTGCAGAGCCACAATCGTTTGGTGACTCATATTCACTTGCTTCCACTACCCTGTAGGATTTATCGACAATCAATTTGGCCTGGGATTTCAGAGAACACACTGCCAGGTGTTCCCTCTCCAGGATTGCTAACCGGAAATCGGTCATTGCTTCTTTCATCCGGATGATCTGGTTTATTTTAGTTTCACGGTAAGTAAGGTCTATAAATACACGAAGATCTATGTCTGGGGCATTGATGGCATAGAGTCCATCAACAATCAAGAGCTCGATTTTACTAAAATCAGTTATCAGTTTATCCACCTGCTCCGGGATCAGGTCAATGCATGGGATAACACACTCCTGTGCTTCCTTGAAATCGCGTATGGTCTTACGTATCTTTATCCAGTCATACTCTTCAAGGCCAATATAATCAAAGCCTTTGTTTCGCCTCCATTCCTCACGAAGCAAAGGTTGTATTTTATAGTAGTTATCAGTATGAATAACCTTTACCCTGATGAGCTGGTCTTTTAGGGCTACTCCCAGGGCATGGGCCAGTTCCGACTTGCCTGAACCCGATTCTCCGGATATCCCTACAATGTAGCGGGAATTTTTTATCTCAGTCCTGTCTTGCATTATATATTCGCAAATAGAAGCAGCTGCTTCCTTATGCAAATCATTTATCAGCAGAATATCACCCAGCATAAAGTGTTTAATTTATTAATAGTTTACAATTTGAAGTTTCCCTGGCTTAAGAATATAAACCCGGGCACAAATATGAACTTTTATTTGATTATTTCCGCTTTTTTCACAAATAATTTGAACACTATTCCTGGTGATCTTTA
>JAYEGO010000187.1:0-15118 GCA_034659155.1 Bacteroidota bacterium
TTGCCGACTGCCGACTGAGTATTGCCGACTGCCGACTGAGTATTGCCGACTGAAGACTGAGTATTGCTGACTGAAGACTGAGTATTGCCGACTGAAGACTGAAGACTGAGTATTGCCGACTTAATAATGAAACAAGTTATTATCAAGCAACAAACATTGAAATTCCGATATAATACTTATTATGAATGATTATGGCTTACTGTCTGTATTACCACCCGTATTAACCATTGTGTTGGCAATTCTTACGCGGAACATCATTGTCTCATTGGCAATAGGTGTTTTTAGTGGTGCATTTATTTTATCGGGATATCATCCATTTGATGCCCTGTTAAACCTGGTTGAAGATGTAATATTCGTTCAGTTGTCAGTTCCTGCCAACACACAAGTTATTATTACACTGGCCGCCATAGGGGGATTTGTTAAATTACTCGAAGAATCGGGAGGAGCAAAAGCCTTTGCTAAAAAGATAACGCATTACATCTCAAACCCATTTCAGGCTCAACTTGCCACCTGGTTTGGTGGCCTTGGAATTTTTTTCACAGATTCAGGAAACAGCCTGATTCTGGGACCCCTGTTTCAGCCCATTTTCAGGGAACTGAAAATATGTAAAGAGAAGCTGGCTTTTATCTTAGATACTACCTCTTCCCCCATTTGTATTCTTATGCCATTTATTGGCTGGGGGGCATACATCATGAGCTTAATAGAACAATCTTATACAGGCCTTGGAATTCAGGAAGATCCCTTTACAGTATTACTCCACGTTATGCCTTATCAGTTCTATGCAATTTTAGCACTTGTTTCAGTTCCCTTAATTGCCTTTTTGCGAAGAGATTTTGGCCCTATGGCAAAAGCGCAAAAAGCATTTGATACAGAGCAGAAGAACAAATATAAAATTGAAGGTTTAAAAACCTATGATGATGGAGATAGAGAAATATCAATTTGGACCATAGTTTTGCCCCTGGGGGTGCTGTTTTCACTTATTGCCGGTCTTTTGACTTATCATTTTTTGCAAACATTAAGCCTGACAGGTGTGCATATCAGATCAACACTTATAATTGCCTACCTCGCAGCTGCAATCACCTGTGCACTTGTTATGCGTTTTCTCTCTCGTCAGCCCATGCAAAAATCGTTGAAAATTTTTGTTCAAGGAATAGAAAAAATGGTTTTCATCATGATTATCCTCATGTTTGCATGGTCTCTGAGTGATTTATGTACACAGCTGCACACAGGTGAGTTTATTGCAGAACAAATGAAGGGAGTTGTTTCTCCAAACCTATTTCCTGTTATTGTGTTTTTATCAGGGGCCTTTATCTCGCTATCAACAGGATCATCTTACGGGACCTTCGCTATTTTAATGGCTATAGCTATTCCTGTAGCTGTTGAGTTAAATGCGCCACTATATGTGTCCATAGCTGCTGTACTCAGTGGAGGCTTGTTTGGTGACCATACTTCACCAATATCCGACACAACCGTCCTGGCCTCTATGGGGGCAAACTGTGTTCACATCAGGCATGTGATCACCCAATTATTTTATGCAAGCTTAACGGGGTTGGTTGCAGCATTTTCCTTTTATTTAGCTGCAGTTTATGAAACACCCTACATAATTATTTTAGGAATTGTAATTCAGGTAATATTGTTCTCTTACATTATGAAGTACTTTGGGATCAGATCTAAATAAAAAAGCCTAATGAATGATTACTATTATAAACGATCTGAAAATTTCGATCCGGATTTTACAAATCTATTGCAGGTTCTTAAAGGTAGAATCCCGGACAGACCCACATTGTTTGAATTTGGCATAAATGACCGTCTTATAGGAAAACTTTCCGGTGAGCCTGTAGAAGACTTTTCATCAAGACTTGCCCCATTTAAAAGGCTAATAAAATCTTTTGTTAATGCTGGCTATGATTATGCCACTATCTCAGCCTGGAGAACAAATACTCTAAGTTTTCCAAAAGGAGATATTAATTCGAAAGAAAGCAGATCGTTAAACTCTGGCTATATGATTACAGACAGAGAAAGCTACAATAAATATTACTGGCCCGATCCCGAAAAAGGTGATTATGATATTTATTTTGACCTGCATGAATATTTGCCAGAAGGAATGAAACTGGTTGCAAGCAGTAATGGTGGTTTGTTGGAAAATGTTATTGATTTAGTAGGTTTTGAAAATTTAAGCCTGATGTATATGTTGGATGAAAATTTAACAACAGATATTTTCAATTCTATCGGATCAGGTTTGTTACGATTCTATGAAATAGTTGCTCCCATTGAGACAATAGGAGCTTGCATTGTAAATGACGACTGGGGCTTTAAGAATCAAACCATGTTTCCGCCAGACATGATGAAGCGCTGGGTATTTCCATGGCACAAAAGAATAGTTGAAGTTATACACAAGGCGGGCAAACCTGCAATATTACATTCTTGCGGGCAACTCAGTAATGTTATGGATACTGTTATTGATGATTTAAAATACGATGCCAAACATTCATTTGAAGACCAGATAACACCTGTTGAGGAAGCTTTTGACCAATGGGGAGAACGTATTTCCATTCTCGGGGGAATTGATATGGACTTTTTGGCTCGAAATACAATTACAGAGATTCAAAAACGATGTATAGCAATGCTGCAAAAAAGTATTAACCGGGGTGGATATGCCTTAGGCTCTGGAAATAGTATTCCTGATTATATCCCCGACAAAAATTATCTGGCGATGATATCAACCGTAAAAATAATTTAAATAATATGACAGAGCTATTACAAAAGATTGCTAAAATGGTGGAACTTGGAAAAATAAATAAAAGTATGCCATTTCCACCTGAGCTAAAAGATAAGGATGGAGCATCAGAACTTACTCTAAAAGCACTTGAAATAGGGATTGATCCGCAAGAAATACTCAACAACGGACTGATGCCCGGAATGAATGCCATAGGCGAAAAATTTTCAAGGGGAGAAGCCTTTATACCAAATATGCTTATTGCTGCCAAGGCTATGAATGCTGCCATAGAGCACATTCGACCCTATTTTTCAGAGGGCGATATACCCTCACGTGGCACTATGATTCTGGGAACGGTTAGAGGAGATCTGCATGATATAGGAAAAAACCTTGTAAAAATGATTATGATAGGTGGTGGCTGGAATGTAATTGACCTTGGAACGGATGTTGAAAATGAAAAATTTGTTAATGCCGTGAAAAATCACGAAGGTGCAATTGTTGGAATGAGTGCCCTTTTGACAACCACAATGCTTAATATGGAATTGATAGCAAAGGAATTGCATAAAATAAGGCCAGTAACCAGGATATATATTGGAGGAGCACCGGTATCACAATCATTTTGTGATGAGATTGGTGCTAATGGGTATTTTCGTGATCCCTACAGTCTTGTCCGTCATTTAAATGAAGTTTAAATAACAATAAAGGCCGGATGATATTAATTAAGTAAAATTTCGACAGGGCAATGATCTGAGTGAAATACATCGGGCAGAATAAGGGCAGATTTTAATTGACTTGTTATAGAATGACTTACCCAGAAATAATCAATTCTCCATCCAAGATTTTTAGCCCTTGAATTTGCGCGATAGCTCCACCAGGAATATTGATTTGCTTCCTGGTTAAACATTCGGAAACTGTCAACAAAACCACTTGCCTCCCATCTATCCATCCAGGCTCTTTCTTCTGGCAAAAACCCGGAAGATTTTTTGTGTCTCTCAGGATGATTGATATCAATAGGCTTATGACAGATATTAAAATCTCCGGTAACAATAAGATTTGGACGTTCCTTTTTCAGCCGGGAAATAAAAACAAGGAAATCCTCAAGGAAATCCATTTTAAAATCCTGCCGTGGCCCCCCCATAGTTCCGGAAGGTATATAAACATTAATAAGACTTAAGTTTCCATAATCTACCCGAATAAGCCTTCCCTCTGAATCATATTTTTCATTATCCATTCCTAATACAATACGATCTGGCTTTATTTTGCTCAATATCAAAAGACCACTATAGCCTTTTTTTTGAGCAGAATGCCAATAATGATGATATCCCAGGTTTTCAAAGAGAGATGTTTCAACCTGCTCTTTCCGTGCCTTGGTTTCCTGAATACAGACAACATCAGGATCCTCTGTTTTGAGCCAATCCGCAAAACCCTTATTTATAGCAGCTCTAATACCATTTACGTTATAAGAATATATTTTTTGCATCTTTAGATACTCTAAGTTCTGTTTTTTGAACATCAAATATATGTATTTCTCTTTATCAAAAGAATTTCTTTATTTTAGTTGTCCCCAAATAATAAAAGCAAATGGGAAAAATTGCCAGTCAGAATAAAGAAAACATTGAAGGGATTGTGGTTAAGTCTACAGGAAGCTGGTATACCGTGGTAGACAATGAAGGAGAAAAAGTTGATTGTAAAATACAAGGACGGTTCAGGAAGCAAGGCCTTAGAAGTACAAATCCGGTAGCTATTGGTGACAGAGTGAAGGTATTTGTTAAGAAACATGAAACTCCGATAATAACAGAGATTTTTGAAAGGAAGAATTTTATCATACGAAAAGCCTCTAAATTATCTAAATACTCTCAAATAATTGCTGCTAATATTGACCAGGCTCTTCTGCTGGCAACTATGATTACCCCCAAAACATATATTGAATTTATCGACCGCTACCTGGTTTCTGCAGAGGCTTATAGAATACCGGCAATATTGGTTTTTAATAAAACAGATTCTTATTCTGAAGATATTATTTATGATATGAATCAAATAATTTCGGTGTATGAAAAAATTGGATACACATGCCTTGCTATTTCTGCCAAAGAGGGAACAAACCTCGAATTGCTAAAAAACTTGCTCAAGGGGAAAGTAAGTATCCTATCTGGCAATTCCGGGGTTGGAAAAACCACCCTGATAAATAAACTTGATCCTTTCTATAAACTACCAACTTCAGAAATCTCAGATTATCATCAGACAGGGAAACACACAACCACTTATGCACAAATGCATGAATTGAATTTTGGAGGACATATTATTGATACGCCAGGAATAAAAGGCTTTGGCCTTGTTCATATGGATAAAGAAGAAATTTATCATTTTTTTCCTGAGATTTTTCTGTATTCAAAAAAATGTAAATATCATAATTGCATGCATATTGATGAGCCCGAATGTAATGTCATAGAGGCTGTTAAGAAAGGACAAATCAGCAATATCAGATACAATAGTTACATAAACCTGTATCTTGAAGAAGAAAATAAGTATAGAAAATAAGCATAGACTATCGGTATTTCTTGAATACTTATCTATTTTTGAATAAAAATGTGAGGATGAAGAAGATTTATTTAATCATTACTACCTTGATTGTGATCCTTTTGTTGGCAAATGTTTACTATTATTTTAACATATATGAACATCAGGTTTCATATCAAAAAAACATTCTGCTTAAACAGGCACAAATCTCTTCTTCAGAAATTGAAAGAACAGGATATCTTTTTGAAAGCGATTTGAATTATATCATTTTCTCTGAGAATTTTCTTAATTTTTTTTCTATTCAGAAACAACAAAGTACTATTGTTAAGAAATTGCAGATCTTTTACTCAAAATACGAAGAGTTAGTTTCAAACATTACTTATTTCGACATTAAAAAAAATGAGTATAACCTGTTTCGGGACAGGAAAAACAAATTCTTTTCAGATATTTATACAGCTCATAATCAGAGAAATATTACCAGAATTGACCAAATTAATCTGGTAAATGGTGAATATCTGTTTTCTATACCGGTTTTTGAAAACAATACAGTTGTTGGAAACCTTGTTGTTACAATAGATTATATAGGGGCAATAAGCTCAATATTTCAAAAATCCCATCTTGAAGGGATTCAATGGCAATGGTTAATTGACACCGAAGGAAGTATTCTTTATAACAATTATGGTAATAGGGATGAACTTAATATTTCTGCAGTAAATAACATCGCAAATGAGATCAATGAAGATGTTTCCGATGCAATTCAACATATTGCTACAATAAATGGAGAAGAACATGAAATAATTTCTGCTTTTTATTCAACCCGCTTTCTTCGTCGGGATTTTGGAGTAATTTTTTCCAGTAAGTCGGAATTGATATTAAGATCCATTATTTCCAATTCCATAGCCATTGCTTCTATAACCACATTATTAATAATTCTTATCATTCTGTTGTTTTATCTTCATTTAAAGAAAAACCGCGAAACATTAAAAATTGTTAAGCAATCAGAAGATGGCTTGTTTAAAATTATTGATACTATTCCAATTGGAATAATTATTTATGATCAGGATAAAACAATAAAAAGAATCAATCGGTTTGCACAAGAGCTTTTTGAACATGAAGAAGGAGTGCAGGTTGGCAATAAACTGGGCAATTGGTACACCTCTATTTTGAAAAACGCCTCCATGCCTGGATCAGAAAACGGGTTGTTGGATGAAGTTGTTTCCTATAAGAAAGAAGATAAAGAGCACTTCCTGCTAATTGAAAAAACTCCATTTCGTTTGCAGGAAGAAAAGTTATTGCTTGACGCTATAATAGAAGTAACTGCATTTGAAAAAGCCAGAAAGCAAGAAGCTATGGCTGTAAAGACAAAATCAGACTTTTTGGCCAATATGAGTCGTGAAATTTGTACACCACTCAATTCCATTATTGGTATGGCAGATAGTATAGATAAGAAAAACTTGAAAATCGAACAAAAAGACTTCATTTCCAGCATTAAAAAATCTGCGGAATTGCTTCACTCCATTGTAGATGATATCCTCACATATTCAAAGATTGAGGCTGGTGAAATATTTCTTGACGAAATCCCCTTTAAGTTCAGGGTAGAAATGGATCATGCAATTAAACTTCTGGTAACAAAAGCTAAAGAGAAAAATCTTGAACTTCTTTTGAAAATTGATGATAATGTTCCTGAAGAGATCATAGGAGATCCCTTTAAGATCAGACAGATCATAAGTAGTCTTGGGGACAACGCCGTGACCTTTACCCAAAAGGGACAGGTAAGCATAAAGGTGGAGCAAATTGAAAATATTTCCGGGAAACTTAAACTTAAATTTGTGCTTGAAGATACCGGGACAGGAATTGCCCCTGAGGATATTGATTCGGTGTTTCAGGCACCTACACAATCAGACAATGCTATGTCGGAGAAGCCTGAAGGAGCTAACATAGGACCAATTCTCTCAAAACAATTAATAGAATTACTTAAGGGTGAGATTGATGTAGAAAGTCCATCCGGACTCTCAGAAGAACCAGATTGTCCAGGAACAAAATTTACTTTTGTACTTGAAGTTTTTGCTGACCAGAGACAGAAGAAAAATATTTCCACCGATAAAATTACCAGCTATTCTCATATCAACGCCCTTGTCATAAAAGACAATAATAATTATGGTCAAAAAATAATGGAAATGCTTAAAAATTTCGGGCTTTCTGCCCGTTTAAATTTTTATCAGGAAAAAACTATTAATCTTATTCAGTCTAACCTGCAATCTGAAAAAGACAGGTATCATATTCTTATTATTCGTGATTCATCGAGTTTTAATGGGTTTAAGTTTGCAGAAACATTGTATGATCGGGATTTAACGGATAAGTTTTTGATTATAATGGCAAGCTCAAATGACAGGAAGGGGAATTATGTGAAAAGCAGAAAGCTTGGGCTGGATTATTATATTATAGAACCCTGTAATGGCTCGGAGTTTTTTAATATTCTTCAGGAAAACTTCCCAAATATTAGGATGACTCCTAAAGATACAGGTCAGCTGACAAGGCTTAAAAAAGGTTTAAAAATTCTTGTTGCTGAAGACAATATAATCAACCAGAAAGTTGCGCAAACATTTTTTAAGAATCTGGGATATGAAATTGATATAGCTGAGAACGGGAAACTTGCACTTAAAAAGGTCAGCCAGAAAGAGTATGATATAGTCTTTATGGATATTATGATGCCCGAAATGGATGGTTGGGAAGCTACTCAATTATTGCGGGAAGAAGGCAAAGATTTCCCAATTGTTGCCATTACTGCCGATATTGGAGAGGAAGCAAGGGAAAAAGCAAAGGAAGAGGGAATGAATGATTTTATTCCTAAGCCCGTGAGGATCGAAGAGATTAAAAGAGTATTATTGAGATGGTTTTCAGAATCTGCAACTTAAGATTCATATACAAGTTGCTAATGACATTTAGCGAGACACTGAACAAAAAACTTAACAGATTCCGAAACCTGTCCGACAGGAAGGCAAGTTTGGGATAACCAGAAGTTAGTCATGCTGAACTTGTTTCTCCAAAGGAGTCCTTTGGACAGCATCTTATATTATGGCTTCAACAAAAACAATAAACATTCAGTCTTTTTTTGAAACCAGGAACAATATTCCTTTAATTGATGTTCGTTCACCATTAGAATTCAAAAAAGGGCATATCCCCGGGGCCATAAATCTCCCCCTGTTTGACAATGAAGAACGAGCTAAAGTAGGAACCTTGTATACACAATCCGGGAAACTGGCTGCCATTCTGAAAGGACTTGATATTGTTGGTCCGAAACAAACAGAAATGGCCAAAAGGGCAATTAAAATATCAAAAAACAAAAAACTATGCATTCATTGCTGGCGCGGGGGCATGCGAAGTGAGTCTGTAGCCTGGTTACTAACTCTGGTTGGACTGGAATGTGAAATACTGGAAGGGGGATACCGGGCATATCGAAGATATATAAAAAGTGAATTTTCTAAACCCTGGAAATTTCTTGTTATTGGAGGTATGACAGGGAGTGGAAAAACTGAATTAATTCAAAATCTGGCAAAGAAAAATGAACAAGTCATTGACCTGGAGGGACTTGCCAATCATAAGGGCTCAGCCTTTGGTGGGATAGGCAAGGGAAATCAACCCAGCACAGAACAATTTGAAAATAATCTTTATGAAGAGTTTTTAGATCTGGAAATAGGCCTAGAAATATGGATTGAAGATGAAAGCAAGTCTGTTGGCAGAGTGAACATTCCTGATGAAATATTTTTAAGTATGCGCAAAAGCACAGTGATTGAAATTAGAATGAAGAAAGAGCTGAGAGTTCAACGCCTGGTGAAAGAATATGCCGGCCTTAACACAAAACACTTAACAGAAGCAATTTTGAGAATACAAAAACGATTGGGAGGGCTCAATACAAAAACCAGTCTTAAAGCTATTGAAACTGGTGATTTTAAAAAAGCAATAGAACTGGTTTTAATGTATTATGATAAGGCATATCAAAAAGGTCTTGCTTTTCGTGAAACCAAATCCATACTTCCATTTCAAATGACAAGTGAGGATTTCGAAGAAAATGCAGAGTTGTTGTTAGGATATTTCAGGGCTTTTAAATCAGAATCTGTATCTTAAAAGTTGTTTATATTTGCATATAATTACATAATAAGAAAACACATTTTATGGAAAACCTGAAGACTATTTCAACAGTTGGTAGTATTATAAAAGTAGAAATGCTGAATACCTTAAAATCCAACATTCTTGAAAATACATTTGTTCTTGAAAGTTCGGAACCATTTCCGGGATATCATGGCCAAAATCTGCCTTCAAAACTAAGCCCTCATCATATCTTTTTGGTTACAAAAAAAGATCACAGCTATGAAGAAATAAGCAGGGTATCGGTAAACATCAGGAAGAACTGCAATTTATCTTTTGGTGCCAGACCTTCAGAATTATTTATTTTCAACAGAAAATTATATGCAATACGGATTAAAGGACTTAAAAGCTTTGAGCTTATCCGGGAGCTGCAGAAATGGTTTATGGCTGAGGGCATATTTTTTAGAAAACCCAGAAACTACAGCAATGAAGGCTTAATCAATGTAAAAAAACACTTTAGCCTTACAGAACTTGCTGAAGGAATCTATAAGGACCTTGAAAGTTCCTCCATGTATTATCTGAAAATACCAAATACACTGGGTTGGAAAGTTTTTGAAAAAACAACAATATTTATTAGAAACAACCTGGATAATAGCAATTTTGATGCCGCTTTAGGGGTTATTTATTTCAAAGACCATATGGATATTGTAAGAATATTTGAAAAGGAACCCAGCCTGGAATTTTTGAAAAAATTGAGAGGAATGTATCTGGAAGAAATTAGAAAGCTTGGTTTATAGTTGTAGTTTGCCTTCCATTTTTCGAGGTGACTTTTCCGTTTTACTTTGTGACCTTTAGACCTTTCCTTGTTGTTTTATTGTTGTTGTATTTGGCTTGCATCAACAATTTTATATAATTTATCGGCCCTGCGAACTTGTGATTCAATGGGGATAGAACAAAAATCCCCTTTTTGGGCTTTTTCAACATTCTCCTTATTTACTCTTAATTCAGAAACTTTTGTCTGAATAACCCCTGTAGTTGGACCGGTAATTAAAATTTCGTCTCCCAGGTCCAGACTTCCCGTTTCAATGATAAATTCAGCAACACTAATTTTATTAAAATAATTATTCCCTTTACCGAGATAAACCTTTCTCCTTGTAGCTTGTGACCCATACTTGTGGCTCCATTCTCCCAATTTTCTTCCCAGGTAATATCCATCCCAGAACCCCCGGTTAAAAACAGTTGAAAGCCTGTTTTTCCAGCTTTCAATTCTTGCATCATCATATGTTTTGTCTTCTAAAGAAGTTACAGCCTCATTATAACATGATGTTACAGTATATACGTATTCTGGCGGTCTTGCACGACCTTCAATTTTCAGAACCCGTATTCCTGCTTCCAGAATTTTATTCAAAAAATGAATTGTCATCAGGTCTTTTGGAGACATGATATATTCATTATCTATTTCCAGTTCATAGCCTGATTCTTTTTCTGTAACGATGTATGATTTTCGGCAAGTTTGTTGACAGGCCCCCCTGTTTGCTGAGGCATTATTTTCATGCAAACTCAGGTAGCATTTCCCCGATACTGCCATACATAAGGCTCCATGAGCAAACAATTCCAGTCTCACTAAATTTCCTGATGGTCCGGTAATTTTTTCCTTTTCAATGGTATTATAAATCTTTGTTATCTGACTCAGGTTTAATTCTCTGGCCAATACAACAACGTCAGCCCACTGTGAGTAAAATTTCAATGCTGTTGCATTTGTAATATTCAGCTGCGTGGAAATATGAACTTCAATTCCGGCAGAATAAGCTTCCATAATTGCTGCCAGGTCAGATACAATAATAGCACTTATGCCTACATTTTTTGCAATAATTATAATTTTACGCATAAGCTCTACATCGTGGTCATATAGAACAGTATTTAATGTAAGGTAAGATTTGATCTTACTTTTATTGCAAATATTTACAATCTCAACCAGGTCTTCCAGGCTGAAATTATTAGAAGATGCCGCACGCATATTCAGGTGCTGTATTCCAAAATAAACCGAATTAGCACCACCCTGAATGGCAGCGTGCAGGGAGTCAAAAGACCCTGCAGGCGCCATAATTTCTATGTTATTTCGTTTGATTTCCATGAGCAACAAAAGAACACAAAAGTAATGTAAGTACTATATTTTGCAAAACAGGATAAGGTTAAGATTTATTCAGCACAATTCGGATACAACTTCCTTTATTGAGTTCTGAATTCTCAACAAAAAGTTCTCCTTTATGGTATTCTTCAATAATTCTTCTGGAAAGAGATAAACCAAGGCCCCACCCTCTATCTTTCGTGGTATATCCTGGCTTAAAAATTGCTTTAAACTTTGACTTTGGAATTCCTTTACCTGAATCTTTAATGTCAATATAAATGTTATGACTTAACACGGTTAAATATATTTCAACAAAACCTTTTCCCCTCATGGCATCAATAGCATTTTTAAGAAGGTTTTCTATAACCCATTCAAACAAAGTGGTGTTGAGTGATAAGGTCTGATCATCATTTTTTTTAAAATTGAATTTAAAACGCACTTGATCCGATAATCTTGATTCTAAATAATCTACTGTGTTAAAAAGAATTGGAATTATATTGGTTTGAACAAGCTTTGGTGTTGAACCAACCCTGGAAAATCGTTCCGTAATTTTCTCAAGCCGTTTTACATCTTTTTCAAATTCCCTGACCAGGTCCTGATCAAATTTTTTCATTTTCATAACATCTACCCAGCCGGTAAGTGAAGAGGTAGGAGTACCAAGTTGATGTGCAGCTTCTTTTGTTAAACCTACCCAAACCTGGTTTTGCTCAAATTTTCTTGAGCTATTGAATGCCAGATACGCAACAAAAACAAAAAAAATGATAAGCCCAAGTTGAACATATGGGAAATACTTTAGTTTGGTTAGAAGAAGAGAGCTTTTATAATACATAAAGTCACTCCTGTCTTCAGAAATGATAATTTCAATGGGATCATGTTCAGCTTTCATTAGTTTTAATTGCCGCTCCAGGTAATTTTTGTTGTCGAGTTTAGATTTATTTAAATTTCTGGTTGAAATGGTATCTCCTACTTCATCCATAAGGATCAGGGGGACAGTATTGTTCCCTTCAATGATTTGAAATAAAAAAGCAATATTTTCTTCCGGATCATCGAGATCAACAAGCTGCTGCATTGCTGCTGCCCACAGCTCAACCTTCTTTTGCTCTTCTATTTTCAATTCCTGGGTCAGCTTGTTAGTGTACCACAATGAGCCCATGCCAATCAATATGGCACAGATTAATAAAAATAGCTTGAAATAAGTTTTGTGATTGTATGCTTTCAACTTCTAACTTGATTAATTCATAAACTTCTAAAATTATGGACTAAAGTACTGATATTTACTATTTTTACTTAACCCCAGCCTTAAGGCTGGGCTTAGTTAATGAACAATAAATTAGGGCTTTAGCCCATTATTTAAACAATTCCGGCTAAATATTAACGTAGTATCAATAATAAGAAAATTTTAATAATACTTTATTATAGTGGAATCAGTTTCTTCTTCCCAGGAAATGTTTAGGTTTTTTGTTTTGCTTTTTATGGTATCCCGGGGAGATTGCACCTCTTCGTCCCATACTATCTGGAATCGTTTACTTTCTCCTGTTGTGGAGGGGGCAGTATCTGCTTTTGCACGCCCAAATTCTTCCTTAAAAATGGTTTTCATGGTTTCCTTTTCTGCCTGAATATTTTCTTTTACCGAATTTATCATTTCTTTTCTGTCATATGAAACAACAACACTATCCGGGGAGCCGGAAATTTTAAAAAATAGCGAAGTTTTCCCCAGGCCATCATCTTCTACAATTCCAAATTCCTTATTTTCCTTCTTTGCCCTCTTTGCTTTTGCTGCCAGTATCTCTGATAATAATACCTTCAGATGATAATCATAAGTATTGTTAAAATTGTGGGTTCCTGCAGCAGTAATATTAAATGCCGAAGAATGGATATCCATTTTGGGAATAATCACTTTTTCATCTGTAACATAAACGATATTCTTAAGTTCAGAAAACCTGATATTTTCAAATTCCTCAACTGCTATAAATTTGGAAAGGCTCTGTATAGGCTGAAAATGATTTAATTCACCGTTTATTATTACAAAATCACTTTCGGCAACTATGCTTTCCTTTCGAATTCTCAAATTATCAGCCCAGACAGAATAGAAATTTACTTCACCGGATATTTCCCCCTTTAAATTATCCCCGGTAATGAAATTCTGTCCAAAATTATTCATGGAAGCAAACAAATCATAAATATTTATATTGCTAAAATTACTTTGCGCCTGGATGATTAAAGAGTTCTCTCCATGACTGAATACCTGGCAATTGCCCTCAACCAGCCCATGCATTGAATTAAAAGATAATGAATTAAAATATAGCTTTGAGGGCTCATAGAATAAGGTTCCGTGAAAACTTTCAGAGCTGAATTTCCCCAGGCTCAAGCTGTCTGCATGCAATTCAATTTTAGCAATTATATATTCGGGAAAATGTAAATTCCCTGAAGAAGAATCATTGTTTTTTGCAATTTTCTTTTGATGAATAAAAGCACTCAATTTTAGATCTGGGCTATATAAATCTCCCTGAATTACAACAGATTGTTTTTTATTGTTCAGGAATGAAAGAATATTGCGAACTTCTCCGGAAAGAACAATCGGACTTCCATTCAAATACCCTTTTATATCATCCAGCCAAAAATGCTTTCCCAGCATAATACTTCCTGAAACTTTTCTAAAAAGCAGGGAATTCAATTTTGCCTCAAGGCTTACATTATTTAATTCAATGTGTCCGGCTGGCTTAAATTTCTCGAAATCATTCAAAGTGATTTTTCTAAAATCATTTAAATCTCCGGATAATGTAATATTGGCATGGGCAAGGCCTTGAAAATTAAGATGGCTAATTGAGGGAATGAGTTTTTGAATTTCAAACAAATCCATGTCCCCAACCAGACTTAACTCAAATTGGGGTTTTTCAAGATTGTTAAGCGCATAACTACCCCGAATATCATTTCCGCTATAGTGGGCAGTAAAGCCTTCAATAAGGATTTTGGTAGTAGACAGGTTATTCTTTATGCCATTGTTATAATTTCCCTTCAAAGATAGCTTGCTCAAGGATGATTTTGAGTTTTTAAAATAAAAAGTGCCGTTTTCTAATGTAAAGTTCAGATCAATATGGGGTGCTTTTTCACGGGATATTTCACCCCTGACCGAACCATCTATTTTCAATCCCGATGGAGATGTTTTCAATTCATATTTCCCCGGTAAATCACCTCCCGGAATTTCCAACAGGTTTCCTGCTTTTTGATTGACAACTTCAAATTCTAAATCCAGGCCTGGCTTTTCAGAACTTGCAAAGGAGCCTGTAAAATCAATACCAAGATCCATAAAATATAAACTCCCTGAAGAAACAATATATTTCTTCTCTTCTATTACAAATGTGATATTGGTTTTACCCTTTCTGTTTTTAGCCAGGACTTTATTTTTATGCCTGAAATTGTAAACCAGAAAGTTAGATTGAAGCTCAATTTCAGAGCTTTTTATATTAAGTTTTGTCTTATCGGTAGTCCCTTTTATTAAGGTGCCTGAAAACTCATTGTTAACTAAAAATTGGAAATTATGGATTTCAAGATTTTTAAGATTTATTTGAAATGTTTTTTCGGTGCTCCTTTCTTCTGGTTTAAATATTCTGTAATTTGCTTTTTTATTTCTGTCTACCCGTAAAAAAACACTTCCTTTATCTAATTCAAGC
>JAYEGO010000188.1:0-3992 GCA_034659155.1 Bacteroidota bacterium
ATAGTAAGATTTATAGCACCATTATTTCCTCCAAAGCAGGTTACATTAGTTATTATTTCAGTAATGGTAAATGGAGCACAAACAAATCCGAGTCCGAATTGCGTACTTGTTGTAATTCCCCCGGTAAGATTGTTACGGTAAACTGAGGCCGGACTGGCATCGGCATGAGCCCCATCAAATGTCCAGTTACCACCATTTGTTCGTTTTAAAATTCGGGTATTAATATTCACCAGTTTGCTTGTGAAATTATTTGCCACAAGTTCCAGGCTGTAATCTGTGCTTGATAATCCCCCAGCCACATAAAAATCCCAATAGCCGTCAGTAAACTGATCTGAAATAGTAGTTGCTACATCTACAAGAGGTAAACCAGCTGATCCAGGATCTGCTTCCACAAATTCGCCAATTAAAGATCCACCCACAAGGTTTGTGAAATGCAGAAGTGCAGGCCTGTATGAAGAAGCTGTTCCAACAGGAAATAAGTAATCCGTTGTAGCTCCTAACCATCTTTGTATTTGACCAATAACAGTTCCTGAAGTATGTGTAAGAGTTCCTTCTGTTCCGGCTCCGGCGGCTGTTCCTATTTGCAGGATGTTTCCCTGGGTAAGGATGTTTCCACTATTCATTGTCAGGATACCCGTAGGTCCGACATTCACATTATTATTCATGAGAATGCTGCCGGAAGCTTTGTCAATTACCAGATTATGAAAATTTAAAATACCAGTAATGCTTTGATCAGATGTTCCATCAAAAATTACTGTTCCTGTCTGGGATAAGAAAGATCCACCAAGCAATGAAAAATCACCTTCAAGATTAATAGAATAATTATTGACAGCATCTACATCAACGCTACCATTAATTATAGTAAGATCACCTAAAATTGTCAATGCAGAAGTCATGGTTTTGATTCCGGCCAGGTCAAAGGAAATATTGTAGTATGTAGAAGAAAGGGGATTCTTAATATCCTGGACTGTGGCCCCATTATATACCACAGTATTACCGGTAGAAGATGCTTCCAGAACACCATTTGCTGCCATTACAGATCCACTAACCTCCAGGTTTGAATTGCTTGAATTTATCCATTTTGAACTTGCATCTGCAGCGTCCAGAAGGTTTCCATTAATAGAAATACTTCCTTCATTCGTTATGGTTACAGATGTTCCAAGGTCAAGGTCACTTGTTGTAAGTGAAAGAACAGCAGTAGAAGCAATGGTTTTATTCCCCAAAGTGATCTCCATATCTTCACTGATACTACCAACTCCGTCTAGAATTTTATCCACCCCATCCATATAAAGGATATTCCCCCCACTTCCGGTATAAGTTCCATTATTGGTAAAATCACCATGTATAATAAAGTCTCTATTGCGGGTATCTGCATCCAGATCACCAGTAATTTCAATTACAATGTTGTTTATTTCTCGTGGCTGACCATTTGGTAGTTCAACTGAATGTCCACCATTGATCCTTACATTTTCTGTAGGCAAGGGAACACAACCGCAATCCCAGGTAGTTGTGTTATCCCAACGTCCGGAATTGATACTCTCAATTATAACATATTTATTAACATCCAGATTTACTGCCGGAGCGGCAGTATAACCAGGATTTTGAGCAATGACACTTACCGTGCCGGCACCTGCACTGCCCCAATCTACGGTGATACTGTTTGTGTTTCCCCCTGAAGCCTGGTTTCCTCCGGTTATTACCCATGTATATAAATAGCCTGCCTGGGCTGGAACAGAGTAGGGTACAGCATTTGTGTTTTCGGCCACAGAGGTTCTGCCGGTAATTGATATTGGGGCTACAGAATGTATGGTAACAGGCAGTTGAACAGGTGCAGAGTTGGTACAGGTATTGGTTTCAACAACCTGCACATAAGCATCGTCCATCCCTACCGCTCCCCAGTCAATGGTGATGCTGTTAGTATTAGTCCCGGAAGCCTGACTTCCACCATATATAGTCCATGTGTATGTATTCGGGGGGGTATTTGTAACTGAATAGCTTACCCCGGTCTGGCTGATGTTAACTTCAACAGAACCAGTAATGGGAGAGGTGACAGGTCGTGAACAGTTCGTTGAGTCACCGAGTGCAAATTCAGCAGGAAATGAACTTAATCCAAGTCTTTTGGCAAGTGTTCCGGTTGCATCAGAATGAGTTCCATCTGTCAGCCATGCACTCCCTGCGTCTGCTCTTGAGAGCACACGGGTTGCAGCGTTAATTGGGAAAGAGGTCAAACCATTTCCGTCCAGAGAAAGATCAAATGTGTTCCCGCCTCCAAGATTAAATCCATTTTGATCAGTAAGTGTCCAATAACCTTCCACAAAGGTGTTGTAGATTGTAACTGTTCCATCTACAAGACTTAAACCATTACTGCCTGGATCTGATCCCACGAATTCTGCTATTACACTCCCCGCGGTAGTTAAACCATTGATAGTAAAATAAACTGTTTTTTGGCTTGAAGAACCGATTGGGAAAATTACGATCCCTGTTGAATTGATCCATCTTTCTAATTTCCCTGTAATATAACCGGATATATGATTTAAGGTGCCAATATTTACAGTACTGGTTCCGAGGGTTAATTTATTTGATCCGGTTTCAATAATTCCCCCGGATAATTGAAGTGTATTTGATGCAATTACATCATTTGCAAGAATTAAACTACCGCCAGATTTATTAATTATTAACCTATAAAAGGTTTCTGTTGCTGTGTTTGTAATGGTTTGATCTGATGTTCCGGAAAAAGTTACATCACCGGTGCCCTCATCAAATACTGATTGATTCGACCAACTTCCGGCAACATCTAAATTATAGTTGTTACTTACAAGTGTGGATGAGTTATTGATGTCGACATTCCCATCCATGGATAGATCAGAGCCAATGTTTTTATTTCCGGCTCCGCTAATATGAAGGTTGTAATAGGTATTGGCTGAAGGGCTTTTAATGGACTGAACTCCAATCATATTATATAGAACTGTATTGCCAGAGGAGGACGTATTTAGAACTCCGGTTGAAAGAAGTACACCTCCAATAGTAAGGTGGGAATCATTAGCATTGGTCCATACTGAAGTGGTAGGATTTTCTCCAATCAAGTCTCCATTGATCTCAACGAATCCATTGCTGATAATTGTTACAGGCGAATCAACTCTAACAGGTCCTGAGATAAGTAAATCCGCAGAACTACTAATAGTAAGATTGGCATTTATTCTAAAATAAGCCCCAGCTCCATTAATAATAATGTTTCCCAGTCCATCCAGATTGCTGCCCGTAAGTATTAAATCTTTACCTGCAACATCTTTTGATGTATAGGTGCCGTTTACAGTCATATTCCCGGAAATATTCATGATCCGGTTGTCACCATTTAGAACACCTCCGGCATCAATGGTGAGGTTCTGAATAAATGTACCTCCACCTCCATTGGTAATACGAACGGTTGTACCATTTACAATAATAGCATGGTCGCCTGCTCCCGGAGTGGAACCAAGATCCCATGTTGATCCGGTATTCCAGTTTCCTGACTGAATCGAAGTATAGGTAGTCTGGCTAAATGATGAAGCAGTAATCCCTGAAAAGAGTAGAATCAGGCTGATAAGAATGAAGATTTTAGATCTTGTTTGCATATCTTTTTTTTAAGAAATATCTTGATGTAAATTTGAACCTTGATATGACAAATCAAGGATTCTGTCCATATCTATAATAAGACCAAAAAACAGATTTTATGGTTGCATGCAAATTTGTCTTTTGGAAATAATGTTCCATTAAATAATTTTAATGAAATTCAGGTTTTCTTAACTTGTTGGCATAAACTCTCAAAAATATAACAAACCCATCTTTAAATAAAGATATTGACATAGTTTTTTGACAGAAAACATGCGCCCTGTGATCACTTTTTAATAATTATTGAATCATTTAAAGCAAGCAGGCTTCAATTACATTCATTTTACGAGTTTGATTTAGCTTATTTTTAATACCGAAATGTGCATGTTTAGCGGTATTTGTGA
>JAYEGO010000189.1:0-3971 GCA_034659155.1 Bacteroidota bacterium
ATTGGTCCGGTACCAAAAAAATACAGGATAGTCCCTGTTAAAAGAGTTGTAACGTTGGCGTCTATTATTGCAGAATAAGCGTTTTTATAACCTTCCTTAATGGCAAGTTTAATTCCTTTACCCGAAGCCAGTTCCTCTTTAATTCGTTCAAAGATAAGGACATTGGCATCCACAGACATACCAATGGTAAGAATAATACCGGCGATTCCAGGCAATGTAAGAACAGCACCCAGGGAAGCAAGAACTCCCATCAGGAAAAACATGTTTACAATCAATGCCATGTCAGCAACAAATCCTGCCCTATGGCTGTAATAAAATACCATATAAAGCAGTACAATAATAAAGGCAATCATAAAAGAGTTAAGTCCTGCATCAATTGCATCCTGTCCGAGGCTCGGCCCAACAATGGTTTCCTGAATAATTTTTGCAGGAGCAGGAAGTTTTCCTGATTTTAAAATATTTGCAAAGTCCTGGGCCTCAGTAATAGTAAAATCGCCTGTAATTTCAGAGCTCCCCCCTTTTATTTCACCACTAACTCCCGGAGCTGAAATAACATATCCATCAAGAACAATAGCAATGAAATTCCCGGCATTTTCCCTGGTCAACCGGGCCCATACTTTTGCGCCTTCGGCATTCATATTCATATTTACCTTGGCTTCACCGCTGGTTTGGCTAAATTCCTCCCTGGAGGAAGTAACTACATCTCCATTCAAAGGAGCTCTTCCATCGCGGGTAGTAATTTTAATAGCATGCAGTTCAATCAGGCTTTGTGCTTCATCATACTTATATGTTTTCCAGTGCCACATTAATTTAAGGTCTCTTGGGAAAAGTGAGCTTATTTGTTCCATACGTAAATAAGAATTCACTTTTGCTGTATCCCTGTAATGAGCATAACCAAGGACTGAGCTATGTTGAAATTGCCCATCCTGAGAAGTGTTGGGATAAAGAACGGCAAACAGAGGATTGTCATCTTTGAACTGATCTAATGATTGAGCCTGATCTACATCAGCACTTGAATCGGCAGCCATAATATCCAGCAAAGATTCTGTCTTTGAGGTATCAACTTCAGCAAGCTGCTCATTTTCAACAGTCTCCACCTCACTAATACTTTTGTCAAGTTGCTCCTGTGCGGTCAAAAGATCTTTCAGACGATCGTTGGCCTCCATTAAAAACGGAGCAATCTCAATATTATCATAGGTTTCCCAGAACTCAAGGTTTGCGGTACCTTTCAGGAGTTTCCTTACACGTTGAGGATCTTTTACACCAGGAAGTTCAATCATGATTCTTCCCTGGGTACCAAGTCTTTGAATGCTTGGCTGAGAAACTCCAAAACGGTTAATCCTGCTTTCCAGGATATTGTAGGCATTTTTAATAGCGGTTTCGGTTTCATCACGAATGACCCTCAAAACATCCTGGTTTGTTGAATTAAAATCGATTCTGCTTCTCAACTCCATAGTATTGAAAATAGCAGCAAGCCTGGCATTAGGGTCAACTTCTTCAAAGGCATTCCCAAACAGGGTAACAAAGTCTTCCTGGCTGTTCTTCTGATATTCCTTTGCCAGGGTCAGTGCCCGCACATAGGTAGTGTCGGTACTGTAGTTTGAAAGTGACTGTATAATATCTATTACAGAAATTTCAAGAATCACGTTCATCCCACCTTTCAGGTCAAGACCCAGGTTAATTTCCTTCTCCTGGCATTCTCTATATGTATTTCCCAAATAACCCCATTCATCCTTCTTTAAACTGGCAATTGAATCCAGGAAGTTTGACTCTTTCACCAGGTCTCCCTGTGCATATTCTGAAGCGTCTTTTTTTACAATGTAAGTTGCAACAGTAAAGGAAAGATGATAGGTGATGACAATGGCAACAGCAATGGTAAGAAATATTATGGCTCCTTTGTTTCGCATTTCTTTATAAGTATTTAATTCTTGGCAATAACAGGCTTTTTAAATGTCGCGCAAAGATATTAATTTTTTTTAGTTTAGCTTGAAATTAATCGCCAAAATTAGGGGGCTAAAGCCCATTCTTTTATGATTTAATAAGAGGATGTCCAAAAAGTCTGGTTCTCGTCATCCTTAATCCTGCCTGCCGGACAGGCAAGTTCAGAATGACGTACTTTTTAACTTTTCGGACACCCTCTTAAACTTTATCACACAAGGGTTTTAATCCTTCTATTGTTATATTAAGAAACTTAGATCTGAGGTTTAAAAGAACTTCATTCCATCTAAAACATCCATAACACCTCTAACAGCATCTTTAGAGTGATCAAACATTTTTCTTTCTTCCTCATTAAGATCAATTTCAATAATTTCTTTAATCCCACCTTTTCCAAGTTTCACCGGCACTCCCAGGTAAGTGTTGTGAACATTGTATTCTCCATTAAGTTCCACACACACTGGGAAAATCCTATTTTGATCCTTGATAATTGCTTCGGCCATTTGGGCGGCTGCAGTTCCCGGTGCATACCATGCTGAAGTTCCCATCAGCTTCACAAGTTCTCCTCCACCACCACGGGTACGTGCAACAATAGCATCTAAAGTATTTTTATCTAAAAGTTTAGTTATTGGAATACCGCTTACCGTTGTATACCGGATAAGAGGAACCATAGTGTCACCATGACCACCAAGAATAAGAGTCTGAATATCCTTTGGGGAGCAGTTCAGTGCAGTGGCAATAAATGCTCTAAAACGGGCTGTATCCAGGATTCCTGCCATTCCAAAAACAGTTTTGGCATCCTTCCCTGAAGCAAGCATAGCGGTATAAGTCATTACATCAAGTGGATTTGAGACAACAATATATATTGCATTGGGAGAATACTTGACTGACTTTTCGGTTACCTCTTTAACAATTTTAGCATTTGTAGAAATCAAATCATCCCTGGACATTCCAGGTTTACGTGGCAGCCCTGAAGTAATAATCACAATTTCAGAGTCAGCTGTAGCAGTGTAATCATTTGTTACACCGGTAAGACGGGTATCATAATTATCTATAGGTGCAGTTTGCCACAAATCAAGTGTTTTTCCTTCCGCCATACCCTCTTTAATGTCTAATAAAACCACTTCATTGACAAACTCCTTTCGGGCAATTACATCTGCGCATGTGGCTCCTACATTTCCTGCGCCAATTACTGTTATTTTCATTTTCTTTTTATTTAATTAATAATAGGATAATTATTTTATTATGGATGTTTCAACTTACTAATTTAAGGAAATTCCGGGTAAAATAATATGCCCTGTAACACATTATGTAACTAAAGTGTATTTATTGAAATCTTTGTTTGTCTTATAATAGGGATCTTTGTTAATCCACCAATGAATCAAAATCGGCAGTAAGAGCTTCATTCTTTATAAAATCATAAAGAGTTAATCTTCTGACATTGTAAAAATCTGTCCAATAGTTCCTGAGTGCTGTAATGAAGTTTCTCTTAGCAACATCTTTCTCAGAATCGGCTACATTTAATTCTAAAACATCAATTTTACCAATTAAAAATCTTTGTTTGGTAACTTCATATCTCCTGGAGGCAATAGTGTCAGATTTTGCAGCTATAGACAACTGATCGTCCTGGAAATTAAATTGCGATATGGTAAGAAAAACAGATTGGTCGAAATCAATTCTATCCTGCATCACATTGGTTCTTACAACTTCCTGGTTTGATTGAGCCATTTTGTACTTGCCTCTTCCCAGGCCCCAATCCATTATTGGCATGCTAAATTGGAGATTCACCATTTGGGTATTATCAAAATCTGTATAAGCATCAGGAGCAGTTGCTCCACTTCCTGAGTAACCAAATCTGGCGGTTAAATTTGCATTTAGTCCTTTTTCTCCCCTTGCAACAGCCACATCTCTCTCTGCTTCAATAAGTTGGCGCTCAAGCCCAAGTATCTCTGGATTGTTCTCATAGGCCAGAGATAATGCCTGGCTTACATCAACTGTAAGGTCAGGAATTTCATCAGGAATAATTAATTCAATAT
>JAYEGO010000190.1:0-3934 GCA_034659155.1 Bacteroidota bacterium
AATTCCTCCCCTCTTCATTCCCCTCCCGGGAGGGGTTAGGGGTGGGTTCTGATTAACCTTTAACTTAACACAAAGGTTCCCCCCTTTTCAACTTTTCAACTTTTCAACTTTTCAACTTTTCAACTTCTCTTTATTCTTCCTCTTGCTCCGCCGCATATGCTTTCAGCAGTTCTTCCTGAAGATCTCCCGGCACCTGAGTGTATTCTGAGAATTTCATGCCATACATGGCGCGCCCGTTTGTGAGTGAACTAAGGGCCGTAGAATATTTATTCATCTCAGCCAGGGGTACTTTGGCTGAAATCTTTTCGAAGCCTTTTTCGCTGCTCATTCCCAGAACAATCCCCCTTCGTCCCTGCAAATCACTCATAACATCTCCCATCCTGTCGGAAGGAACAAGAATATCAACCTCATAAATAGGTTCCATGATTTTTGGACCGGCAATTTTAAAAGCAGCGCTGAAAGCATTTCTTCCGGCAAGCTTAAAGGAAATTTCATTTGAATCAACCGGATGCATTTTCCCGTCATATACTGCCACCCGGATATCTCTTGCATAGGATCCTGTCAATGGTCCCTCTTCAATTTTTTCCATTATCCCTTTTAATATTGCTGGAAGAAAGCGGGCATCAATAGAACCTCCTACAATGCAATTGTAGAATACCAGTTTCCCTCCCCAGGGAAGGTCGTGGATATCTTTGTTCCGTACAGATACTTTCAGATCTTTCCCGTTTACCTTATAAAAAGTAGGATCAGGAGCATCTTCCTTATAGGGCTCAATTACCATATGCACTTCACCAAACTGACCGGCACCTCCTGACTGCTTCTTATGTCGATAATCAGCCTGGGCTACCCTGGTGATGGTTTCACGATAAGGTATTTTAGGCGCAATGAAATCGGTTTCAACTTTGAATTCATTATCCAAATGCCATTTTAGAATGTTCAGGTGATATTCACCCTGCCCATGAATGATAATTTGTTTCAGCTCTTTGGAATATTCAATAATAATAGTGGGATCTTCCTCATGCATCCTGCCTAATGCTTCACCAAGCTTTTCTTCATCTCCTTCACTTTTGGTCTTGATGGCGGTCCTGAATTTTGGCTCCGGGAAATTTATTGAACTGAATGACCAGTCCTGCCCATTTATATTCAATGTATGGTTGGTTTTTGTGCTTTTCAGTTTCACGGTTGCTCCTATATCTCCAGCGACCATACTGGCAACTTTCTCTCTTTTTCTTCCTGCAGAAACAAATATCTGGGATATTCTTTCTTTGTTTGAAGTATGTGAATTAATAAGATCAATTCCCTCTTTGATTTCTCCCGACATAACTTTAAAATAATTGACTTCTCCAATATGTTCCTCAAGGGATGATTTAAACATGAATAATGAAGCTGGACCTGAGGCATCACATTTTATTTCCTGTTCTTTGTTGTTTTTGGGAGCAGGCATATCATTTGGTGCAGGCGCAGCATTAACAATAAACTCCATAATTCTTGCCACTCCCATATTATTTTTGGCAGATGCACAGAAAACAGGGAATATTCCTCGTTGTACAAGACCCATCTTGATCCCTTTTCTCATTTCATCTTCGGTAAGCGATTCATTTTCAAAGAAAAGCTCCATCAGAGGTTCGTCATTTTCGGCTGCTTTTTCAACAAGTTCATTGTGTAAGTCATTAGCTTTGTCTTTTTGGTCATCCGGAATGTCAAGAATTTCAGGAGTGCCACCATCAGTTCCATATTTATACATCTTCATGGTGATCACATCGATGATTGAATTGAACCCGACACCCTCATTTACCGGAAACTGCACTAAAACCACATTTCCCCCAAACCGCTCTTTCATCAATTCAATAGTCTTGTCAAAGTTTGACTTCTCATGGTCCACACTATTAACCACAAAAACAAGAGCTTTGCCGGCCTGGTCTGTATGCCTGAAATGAATTTCAGTTCCTACTTCAACACCATTGTGAGCACTAACCATCATTAATCCGGTATCAACAGGGTTTAAAGATGAAACTACTCCTCCTACAAAGTCATCCAGACCGGGAGTGTCAATTACATTAATTTTCTTATCCTTAAATTCAGTATACAGAACAGTTGAATACAGGGAATTCTCATTTTCATGTTCTATCTGGTGATAGTCAGATACGGTATTTTTGCTTTCAACATTTCCTCTACGGTCAATTATGCCTCCGTTCATGAGCATGCTTTCGGCAAATGTTGTTTTTCCTGAACCGGAGTTCCCCAGGAGAGCAATATTTTTAATATGATCGGTTTGGTAAGTCTTCATTGCTTTCTGAATGGTTAGTGATTAGATATATACTATTATTAATGACATCGAATTTTTTAGCGCACCAAAAATAGTAAATTTTTAATAAGTACAGAAAGAAAAAAACATGTTATCAAATAGAGGTGGTTTTTATTTTTAATAGAATATGAATAATTGAACATAAATATTTATAATTTTAATGCTTGTAATTTATTAATCTCAAAAATACAGCTATGAATCGTCGGAATTTTGTAAAAAAAACAGCAGTCTTTAGTTCACTGTCAGCTGCATCGGGCAGTGCCCTGCTGGCATCATCCGGATGCCTACAAAATGGAAAAAGTAATCCTGGTGAAACCGGGGATAAATTTAAAATGAAATTTGCTCCACATTTTGGGATGTTTAAAAATCATGCCGGCGATTTACTTGACCAGCTTCAATTTATGGCAGATATGGGCTTTCGGGCAATGGAAGACAACGGAATGAAAGGCCGCTCTAAACAAATGCAAGAGCAGATTGCATCAAAAATGGGGAACCTCGGATTGGAAATGGGCGTTTTTGTAGCACATACTATATATTGGAAAGAACCCAATCTTACAAGTGGCAATATTGAAAAAAGAGAAGAGTTTCTAAAGGAAATAGGTGAGTCTGTTGAAGTAGCAAAAAGGGTCAATGCAAAATGGATGACAGTAGTGCCAGGTCATGTTGATCTGAGAAAAAAGATTGAATATCAGACTGCAAATGTTGTTGAATCATTACGGCAGGCATCCGAAATTCTTGAACCTCATGGCCTGGTAATGGTACTTGAACCTTTGAATTTCAACAATCATCCAGGTTTGTTTCTTGAAAGAATACCTCAAGCCTATGAAATATGCAGAGCTGTTAACAGTCCTTCTTGTCAGATTCTTGATGACCTTTACCACCAGCAGATTACGGAGGGTAACTTAATACCGAATATAGAAATGGCCTGGGATGAAATAGCTTATTTCCAAATTGGAGACAACCCCGGAAGAAATGAACCTACAACAGGAGAAGTTAACTACAAGAATATTTTCAAGTATATTCATGATAAAGGCTTTTCAGGTATTTTAGGAATGGAGCATGGAAATTCAATTTCAGGAAAGGAAGGTGAATTAGCAGTAATTGAAGCCTATAGATCAGTTGATGTCTAATGGTAAAACCTGTCAGGGTTGAAAATACTGGTTTGATTATGGGGCTAGGTTCTATGACCTATAAGTTATGTAGCATGGAATCCAGGTAACAAGATTGATATTATAAGGCTGGAATACCCTTGTTGGGAAATGCTCGGTTTAGGTAAAATATAAGCAACTTTGGAAAGTCGCTCTACAGAGATCCGAATAATTTGGTATAGCTTCCGGTTATTTTAAACCCGGTTTTGTCACGGATTTTGCATCCCCCGGCACAAATCCCTGCTGCTGGCAAAATCCCCGCCAAAACCTGATTATAGCAAATCCTTACAAGACAGTAGAAATTCTGTGATTTTAAATCTACGGCCTGTATTATGTAAATCAGGGGACAGCCCCTAAATTTTATTCGTGAAACTCAATTTTCAAAAACATAGTGCATTGAAATTTGTAAGTTGAACGAATCCCGATAGTGTAGCGTATCGGGATAAATGAGTATAATACTCCGATGCTTGCATCGTTTTGA
>JAYEGO010000191.1:0-3933 GCA_034659155.1 Bacteroidota bacterium
AATGGGCAAATACAAGAAATCTCAAAAATTCTTCTTTATATCTTCTTCTACCATAACCTTCAGCTATAGTATCTTTAATTCTTTTTGAAGATCTTCTAACCTGGCTTCCTTGCTCATACAATTCGTATTTTGGTAATTTCATTGACATTTCATGAACTTGAATGGCTAATTTAAATCCCATTTGATAAATTTCCAGGTCTTCAAAACTTTTCATAAATAGATTGATTCTTAAAATGATGTTGATTTTCAACCTCTAACCTGTAACCTGCAACCTGTAACCTGCAACCTGTAACCTGCAACGATTATTATTAATTCCTCGGTTCAGTTCGCTTACGCTCACTTCTCTCGGAATGACAAAGCGAAAGGTATAATTAAGAAAAAAGTGAATCTACAAACTCTTCCCTGTTGAAGGCCTGCAGATCATCAAGACCTTCCCCGATACCGATGTATTTCACGGGTATGCTGAACTGATCAGAAATTCCAATCACCACACCTCCTTTGGCGGTACCATCCAGTTTTGTGATAGCCAGGGCATTCACTTCTGTGGCCATTGTGAATTGTTTGGCCTGTTCAAAGGCATTCTGGCCTGTAGATCCATCAAGAATTAGCAATACCTCATGTGGCGCTCCTTCAACAACCCTATCCATCACCTTCCTGATCTTACCGAGTTCATTCATCAGGTTAATTTTGTTATGCAGGCGACCGGCAGTATCAATGATTACCACATCCATATCCTGAGATTTTGCAGATGAAAGGGCGTCAAAAGCCACCGAAGCCGGATCAGAACCCATTCCCTGCTTTACAATATCCACTCCGGCCCTGTTTGCCCAAATCTGTAACTGGTCAATTGCTGCGGCACGAAATGTATCTGCAGCACCAAGCACTACCTTGTAACCTTTGTTCTTAAACTGATGAGCAAGCTTAGCAATTGTTGTGGTCTTGCCAACACCATTAACGCCCACTACCATAATCACATAGGGCTTACTACCTGTAGGAATGGCAAAATCCCCATTTCCTAAAGATTTGTTTTCTGCCAGCAGTGATGAAATTTCTTCTTTGAGAATAAGATTCAGTTCTGATGTGCCAAGGTATTTATCTTTTGAAACCCTGGCCTCTATGCGCTTAATGATCCTGATAGTGGTATCCACCCCAACATCAGAACTTATAAGAACTTCTTCAAGTTCATCCAGAACGCTGTCATCTACACTGGTTCTACCTGCAACAGCTCTGGAAAGTTTCTTAAATACATTTTCCTTTGTCTTTTGCAGTCCCTTGTCCAGATTTTCCTTTTTTTCTTTTGAAAACAAGCCCACATTTAATGAATTAATATTCTCTGTTAAAAAATCACTATTGTCCTGTTTTAATTTTCCTGATTACCGGACACCAGGTTTAAAAATATAAAAAAAAGCTTCCTTCGGGTAGAAGAAAGCCAAATTATCTTAAAACTTACTGAAATTTATTTCTTCTGGAAAAAATCCTTAACATGATCATTGTGAACCATTTCTTCCTTAAATGCATAGGCACCGGTCTTTTCTGACTTTACCATTTTTATGCATTTGGTAAAGGATTTTCCTGTTCCCGTTTTCAGTGTTGCAACTACTTTCTTAGCCATGATTTAACAATTTATTTAATTTCTCTATGAATGGTCATTTTTTTAAGAATGGGATTATATTTTTTCAGCTCCATTCTGTCCGGTGTATTTTTCCGGCTCTTTGTTGTGATATACCTTGAAGTTCCTGGCATGCCACTATCCTTATGTTCAGTACATTCGAGGATCACCTGTATTCTGCTTCCTTTCTTGGCCATAATTTACTTCCTTTTTAATATTTATTAATATAGCCCTTTTGTTTGGCTTCTTTCAGCACGGCGGCCAGTCCCTTTTTGTTTATAAGTCTTATTCCTGCAGCTGAAACCTTAAGATTTACCCAACGATCTTCACTGGCAAGGAAAAATTTCTTCTCAAACAAATTCGGATAGAACCTTCTGCGGGTTCTTGTCTTAGAGTGAGACACATTGTTTCCCACCATCATCTTCTTTCCTGTTACCTGACAAACTCTCGACATTTTACGAATATTTTATTCAAAAACTTTTACTCAAACTTTTACTCAAATTTTTACTTAAATACAGATCTGTTTTCCTGTTTTTGAAAACAGAGCGCAAAATACGTGATTATTATTGAATTAATCAAGAAATAATTAAAATATTTTACGGATCTCTTTTCAAACTGACTTCAGGATGCTTTTTCTCAGTAAATTCAAAGAAATCAGGCTAGCCATATGAATGTTTCTGGTCCGGTCATTTCCAAGTGAAAACTTATAGGCATGGGCTCCTTCCGGAGAGACTACTGCAATCCATACTGTTCCTACCGGCTTGTTTGGCAATCCCCCTCCCGGACCCGCTATACCGGAAACTGCTATTGCGAAATCGGTTTCCATTTTTTTCTGTACTCCCAGAGCCATCTGAAGAACAATTTCCTTGCTCACAGCGCCGTGTCTTTCAAGCACTTGCGCATCAACACCTAAAGATTTCATTTTAGCCTCATAAGAGTATGCAATGATAGAGCCGGTATAGTATTCAGAACTTCCGGGGACAGCAGTAAGAAGACGGGAAATACTACCTCCTGTGCAACTTTCAGCTGTGGATATGGTTTTGCCATATTTTCTCAGAAGATCTCCGACAATTTGCTCCAGACTATCAGAATTTTTACCAAAAATAAGGTCTGGAATTAATTCCCGGAGTTTTGATTCCTGTATATCTAATATTTTTTGCAGCTCCTGCCTGTCTTTTCCCCTCGCAGACAGTCTCAGTTTTATTATAGGAGCAGATGGAAGGTAGGCAAGTTTTACTTCTGCGGGCAAAGTATCCTCAAAATCCTCCAGCAGTACGGCAAGATGAGCCTCTATAACTCCCATGGTAAGAATGGTTCGATGAATAATTTCAGGTGGATTAAATCTTTGAATAACTTCAGGTATCACAGACTCCTTCATTAGTCCCTTCATTTCTGTTGGAACGCCAGGCAGGGAAACAAAGACAGTTCCATCCTCTTCAAACCACATGCCCGGTGCGGTACCCCAATGATTAAGGAATATTTTCACTCCTTCAGGGACCAGCGCCTGCTTCCGGTTCAATGCGCTCATTTCCAACTTCCTGGCTTTTAGCCTATTCCTAATAATACTCAGAACCTCTTTATTTTCCACAAGATCTTTGTTGAAATATTCAGCAAGAGTTGTTTTGGTAATATCATCCCTTGTGGGTCCCAGTCCTCCCGTTATAATCACAAGCTCAACCCTGTTTTTTGCTTCCTTTAAGGCTGATATAATGTGATCCTTATTATCGGAAATAACTGTTGACTGGTATACGTCCACCCCAATTTTACTGAGCTCCTGCCCCATCCAGGAAGCATTTGTATTTACTGTCTGACCTATGAGCAACTCATCACCAATAGATATAATCTCCGCTTTCATTTGTGTAAAACTTGCTTTATTGTGGTTTTTAGGAGTGCAAATATAGAAATTATGCAAACTAAAACCACAGATGTTGAAATTTCGCCCACTACAAGGGCTATGGGCCTTGATTTAATATTCTATACACATGGCGCTGCTATGTGCTAAGTTATTTGAGGCCCATGGCCTGTTTTTCCTGTGATACTTATTATATCTTAATATGCCCCAGCAATTGCAATAGGCTTGTCTTTTTTACTCGTCTGACCACTATTGGTTATGACCAGTAGATAGACTTATCTAATATACTCGATGAATTAACTAATAGTGGTCTGACGAGTATTTTCCAGTGATAATTATTACATGAAGATATTATTCAGGTAAGGGAGGTTTATTTACAATATATTAGCTATTTATGTATTTTTTGTATTGTTCAAGATAAAATGAACTACCTCGTAGCAGAGCTAACGAGGTATCAAAATAGGAATTTGTT
>JAYEGO010000192.1:0-3932 GCA_034659155.1 Bacteroidota bacterium
CCCTGTTTTCAGCCATTTTTATTACCAGACTTATTTTTGAAAAATACCTGGATAAAGATGGAAAGCTTAGCTTCACAACTGTTATTACTAAGAATGCTTTTAAGAATGTAAGTATTAATTTCCTTGGGTACAGAAAAATTTCATACATTGTATCTTCTGCTTTTGTTCTTATTGCTATTCTTTCTCTTTCAACAAGGGGCTTAAATTCAAGTGTTGATTTTACCGGGGGAAGAACTTTCGTGGTTCAGTTCCCTGAAGAGCATTCCTCTACAGATGTCGCAAATCTATTAAAGGATGTATTTGGCGAAACTCCTGAAGTAAAAGTTTTTGGAGACGTTACCCAGCTTAAGATTACTACCCAATTTATGATTGATAATCCTGAAGCAGATGATATAGTTGAAGATAAGCTTTATGAGGGGCTAAAACCCATCCTGAAAGCAAATATAAGCGAGGAAGAATTCCTTGCTGATTACAGGCAAAGTTCCCTTACCGTCGGACCAACCATTGCAGATGATATTAAAGTCCGGGCCGTATGGGTAATCCTGCTTTCCCTGGTCGTTATGTTTATCTATATCGTTATACGTTTCCGTAACTGGCAGTTTGGTATGGGTGCTGTATTAGCTCTAATGCATGATAGCTTAATTGTACTTGGGATTTTTTCACTACTCCATGGTATGCTTCCCTTTTCTCTTGAGATTGATCAGGCATTCATTGCCGCAATACTTACTGTTATGGGGTATTCTGTGAATGATACCGTGGTAGTTTATGACAGGATCAGGGAATATATAGGGCTCTACCGTAAGCGTGAAAGATCTGAGATCATAAACATAGCCCTGAATAGTACTTTGAGCAGAACCATGAGTACTTCCTTGAGTACATTTATTGTACTTCTAACCGTTTTTATTTTTGGAGGTGAAGTGATCAGAGGATTCACATTTGCCTTGATGATAGGTGTTATTGTGGGAACCTATTCTTCCTTGTTTGTTGCTACTCCTATTGTTTACGATACAGTTCGAAAAGCAGAAACAACCCGTGTTCTGAAGGCCAAAAAGAGAAGCTAAGAAGGAAAAAATGTCGAATAAGTCTAAGGTTCAGCAGGGTCTATAGTAACAGGAGATTCTTAACATCTTTGACTTTCAACCACAGTGAAATATGCTCCTTCGTTGCATTTCACTTGGTAAACTTGTGACTTTTCGACTTTATTATGTTCTGCCAATCAGTAGAATTTAACAAATAAGCTGAATTAGTATAATTTATCTTATAAACTGCATTTTTATATTCCTTACATCTTTAGTAAATTCGTAGCTGATAAATCATATAAGGCTTGATTTTGCTCTGAAAAAGATTGACAAATGAATAGTTTATTATTTATTAGTGGCGGAGAGATCTTCATTGTTTTAATAGCTGTGCTGTTGTTGTTTGGAGCGAATAAAATTCCTGAAATCGCCAAGGGACTGGGGAAAGGGATGAAAGAGTTTAAAAAGGCAACTGATGATATTAAAAAGGAGATCAATGATAGCTCAAGCAATATGGTAGATGATATAAAAGATATAAAAGACACATTTAAAGATCTGAAATAAAAGTATTTACTTCCTGTAGATTACTCAACCCTGAACCGTACAAGGAAAACCACCAATATAAATGGATATCCCTATACCAGCTCATGTATTCATAGTTCTTATCAGTATAGCAGCTATCATTTTTGGTTCAATCTGGTTGGTAGATTCAACAGTTCGTGTTGCCCGTAAATTAAAAATTCCGGAATTGGTAATTGGCCTTACAATTATGGCCATGGCTAGCTCTGCCCCAGAATTTATGGTAACTATTATGACTGCTCTTCGGGGCATTGGTGATATTTCGGTTGGAAATATTGTAGGGTCAAATATTTTTAACCTGGGATTTATCCTGGGCGGAACAGCCATTCTTCATAGCTTGAAAACAGACCCAAAGGTAACATACAGAGATGGAGGATTTTTATTATTTGGGACCCTATTATTACTGATTTTTTTAGTTTTTGATCACTCACTGGACAGGTATGAGGGGTATATTCTCATTACACTTCTGTTGATTTATCTGGTTTACTTATTCTGGAAGAAAGAAGCCCCGGAACCGGAGGCTGAAACCGGGGATATGAGATTTTATGATCCTTTACTTATGGTATTGGGCATTGTCATGGTCCTTGCAGGAGCTCACTTCATGGTAGGTTCTGCAAGAAGCCTGGCTGTAGTAATGGGCGTTTCTGATTGGGTTATTGCAGCAACCATAGTTGCTGCCGGGACTTCCGCGCCGGAGTTTGCTATTAGCCTTGTGGCTGCAATTCGTGGAAGATATGGCCTTTCTGTCGGTAACCTTATTGGAAGTGATATATTTAATATTTTCGGGGTTCTGGGGGTAGCGGCTATCCTGAACAAAAAACTACCAATTGATAGCGAGTCAACATTTAGCCTGTTTTTGTTATTTGCAATGGTTTTTCTTGTTCTGGTATTTATGAGAACTGGCTGGAAGATTTCGAGGAAGGAAGGTATTATATTAGTAAGTCTTGGCTTGATACGCTGGATTATAAGCTTTGCCGGTATCGATATAAATATCTTTTAACTATATTCGTGAAACTCAAATGATACAGATAATAAATATTACAAAATCTTTTGGCGATCTGCAGGTTCTTAAGGGTATAGACATGGAAGTTGCAGAGGGTGAGATAGTTTCAATTATTGGTGCCAGCGGAGCAGGAAAAACAACACTCCTTCAAATTCTTGGCACCCTGGATAAACCAGATGCAGGAGAGATATTTTTTAAGAAGGTGAATCCTTTAAAATTAAAAGAAAAACAACTATCAAAATTCAGAAATCAGAATATTGGTTTTATTTTCCAGTTTCATCATCTATTACCTGAATTTACTGCTCTCGAAAATGTATGTATACCAGGTTTTATTAGTAAAATGTCTCGGTCAAAAGTCGAGAAAAAGGCAAAAGACTTACTTGAATTCTTAAATCTGAATGATCGGCTTGAACATAAACCTTCAGAGTTATCGGGTGGTGAACAGCAAAGAGTGGCCGTTGCAAGAGCCCTGATTAACGACCCCGAAGTTATTCTTGCAGATGAACCATCTGGGAACCTGGACAGCAAAAATAAGAGCGAACTTCACGAATTACTAAAATCATTACGAGCCCAGTTGAACCAGACCATTGTAATAGTTACCCATGATAAAGATCTTGCAGGGATATCAGACCGGGTGCTTACAATGAAAGATGGATTAATTTTATAGCTGCTTTTTTACGAATATGCTTTTCCCCTCTTCACATGATCTAAAAGATTTCCTGGAGTTGAAATATTCAGAATTCAATAACCCACAATACATTGAATCTGACCCAATCCAGGTACCACATCAGTTTTCTGAAAAAGGAAATATTGAGATAGCCGCCTTTCTGACTGCTATAATTACATGGGGCAGAAGAAACATGATAATTCCCAAGGCATTTGAATTTATGCGTATGATGGAAAACCAGCCATATGAATTTGTGCTTCAGGCAAGCGAGAATGAGATTTGCAGTATTGAGAAATTCCAGTATAGAACGTTTATGGGACTTGATGCTGTTTCTTTTGTCAGGGCCTTAAGGAAGTTATATGAAGACTATGGAGGACTTTGCACGGTTTTCGAAAAAGAGTATAAAGCGACAGGAGATATAAAACAAACATTATCCAGGTTTCGCAAACTCTTTCTTGAATATGACTTTCCAAACAGAAGCTTAAAGCATATAGCTAATGTTGATAGCGGTTCTGCTGCAAAAAGATTAAATATGTTTCTCAGGTGGATGGTGCGCAAAGATAATAGAGGTGTGGATTTTGGATTATGGACAAAAATACCACCTGCCAGCTTAATGATTCCACTGGATGTTCATGCCGGGAATGTAGCCCGTAAGCTTGGAATCTTG
>JAYEGO010000193.1:0-3916 GCA_034659155.1 Bacteroidota bacterium
ACATAATAAGAAAAGCTTAAAGCAAATAAGAAAGACTTTAAGGAATTATTCTACTTCCGCAGAAGCTGTTTTGTGGACAAAATTGAATAAGAAACAGATTGAAGGCCTGAAGTTCAGAAGACAACACAGTATTGGAAATTGCGTGGTTGACTTTTATTGTTCCAGATTAAACCTGGTAATTGAATTAGATGGAGAAGTTCATGCTTCTTATCAGGATATTATCAGGGATGACAAGAGAGATAATTACCTGAATAATCTAGGGATAAAAGTCTTAAGGTTTGAGAATAAAGTAGTTTTTGAAAATCCGGAGGAAATTATCTGTCAGGTAAAAATGGTTAAGGAGAAACGTATGAAGTAGAACGGGTGTTTTATTAAGAACCCCCTCCCCCCGGCTTCGCCGGGGTACTCCCCCTTGGCAGGGGGAGAATTTAAGAAACCACCTCCCCCTACGCTTCGCTTCGGGTACTCCTCCTCCGAGAGGAGGAGAATTTATACAAAGATTAAAAGATAGTCTTAAATTCCCCTCCTATTTCTTCAAGGAGGGGTGGCCTGAGTACCCGAAGGGCGGGGTGGTTTTGTGAACAAATTAAGAATATGCTAATCCTGTAATGAAAAAACCATGAATTTGCGTATTTTTGCAAAACTTTTGAATAAATTAGAAGATGTATGAATAATGGGTATAATCTAAATCATTTAAGGGAACTTGAAGCAGAATCAGTATTTATTATCCTGGAGGTAGCTGCGCAATTTGAAAACCCTGTATTATTATTTTCAGGTGGTAAGGATTCTATAGTAATGTTCCACCTTGCCAGAAAAGCATTCTGGCCGGCAAAAGTGCCTTTTCCATTAATGCATATTGATACAGGTCATAACTTCCAGGAGACCCTTGATTTCCGGGATAATTTGATGAAGAAAACCGGGGCCGAGTGCCTGGTGGCCTATGTACAGGATTCTATTGATGAGGGAAAGGCGGTTGAGGAGAAAGGTCCTAATGCAAGTCGCAATGTACTTCAAACAATTACTCTACTGGATGCCATTGAAAAGTATAAATTTGATGCTGCTCTCGGAGGAGGACGAAGGGATGAAGAAAAGGCAAGGGCGAAAGAACGATTTTTTTCGCACAGGGATGATTTTGGTCAGTGGGACCCGAAAAATCAGAGGCCAGAGCTATGGAATATTTTTAACGGGAAGAAGCGTATGGGTGAGCATTTCAGGGTGTTTCCATTGAGTAACTGGACTGAAATGGATGTATGGCAATACATTTATATGGAGAATATAGATATTCCATCTCTATACTATACTCATAAGCGAGAAGTGTTTAAACGGGATGGAGTATGGCTGGCAAAGGCTCCTTTTATGACTTTGAATAAGGGGGAGAAAATAGAGTTTCTGGATGTGCGATGCAGAACTATTGGCGATATTACATGTACAGGAGTTACCCTTTCAAAGGCTGACAAACTGGAAGATATCATTGACGAAGTAGCTGCTACCCGTGAAACAGAAAGGGGAGGCAGGGCTGATGACAAACGATCGGAGGCTGCCATGGAAGACAGGAAGAAGGAAGGATACTTTTAGTAGTTTTGAGTTTTAAGTTTTGAGTGTTGAGTTGGAAGAGTGAAATAATTTACAAGAAATTTGATATGTCAGAGAGTATAATCAGGAAAAAAAGCTTTGACTTTTCTTTGAAGATAATATCCTTATACAAAACCTTAACTACTCAGGGTGAATATATAATCTCAAAACAGCTTCTAAAAAGTGGGACATCCATAGGCGCGAATGTAGAGGAGGCTTTGGCAGGTCAGAGTAAAAGAGATTTTTTATCCAAAATGGCAATCTCATCAAAAGAAGCCAGGGAAACAAGATACTGGTTAAGGCTACTAAATGAGAGCAATCTTGTAAAAATGGATTTTGACGAAATTATTATAGAAGTTGAAGAACTTATAAAAATCTTGACTTCCATTGTCAAGACCTCCAGTCAAAATCTCAAGAAATAAAATAAACTTAAAACTCAACACTAAACACTCATAACTCAACACTATTATAGGATGAATGAAGTTACAAAGGGCTATTTAAACATGGAGCTTCTGCGGTTTACTACTGCAGGAAGTGTAGATGATGGGAAAAGCACATTGATTGGAAGATTATTGTATGACAGCAAGGCAATTTTTGAAGACCAGATGGAGGCCATTGAACGGGCCAGTAAGAAAAGTGGGGAAGAGGAGGTAAATCTTGCCCTGTTGACAGATGGTCTCAGGGCAGAGAGGGAACAGGGAATTACGATTGATGTAGCCTATCGCTATTTTGCCACTCCTAAGAGAAAATTTATTATCGCCGATACTCCAGGGCATATTCAATATACAAGAAATATGGTTACCGGAGCATCTACTGCCAATGTAGCTCTGATTCTTATAGATGCAAGAAATGGGGTTATTGAACAAACTAACCGGCATACATATATTGCTTCATTACTTCAAATACCTCATATCATTGTTTGTATTAATAAAATGGACCTGGTAGATTTCGGGGAAGTCAGGTTTGAAGAAATTAAACAGCAATTCAAGAAAATATCTACAAAACTGGATACAAAAGATATCCGCTTTATTCCTATCAGCGCCAAGCATGGTGATAATGTCGTTGACAGATCAAAAAACATGAGCTGGTATGACGGACCAACCTTAATGTATCTTTTAGAGACTATACATATAAGTGCAGATTACAACCAGCAACATCTGCGGTTTCCCGTGCAATACGTTATCCGGCCCCAGTCAAAGGAATATCATGACTACCGTGGATATGCCGGACGAATTGCGAGTGGAATATTTAAGCCTGGAGACCCGGTAAAAGTACTTCCCAAAGGAATTACCACCAGGGTAAAAGGCATAGATTTTATGGAAGAAAGCCTGGATGTGGCCCGTGCACCGCAATCTGTTACTCTTACACTGGAAGATGATATTGATATAAGCAGGGGAGACATGATTGTAGGGGAGAATAAAGCACCGGAGATGGGCCAGGATATTGAGATGATGATCTCCTGGTTAAGTGAGGAACCTATGCGACCGGGAGGAAAATATAGCTTGAAACATACCTCAAGTGATTTGCGATGTGTGGTGAAAGATGTGATATACAAGATTGATATCAATACTCTTGAAAAGAACTATAAAGATAAAAGTATTGGCCTGAATGAGATAGCAAGGATAAGCATTAAAACCTCAAAGCCAATCTTCTTCGATCCCTATAAAATAAACAGGATTACCGGAAGCCTGATTCTCATAGATGAAGGAACCAATAATACGGTTTGTGCGGGGATGATAATATAGTGAATAAAGTGAATAAAGTGTCTAAAGTGTCTAAAGTGCCTAAAGTGATATGAAGTTTTAATTTTAGCCTCAACCTTAGCCTCAGCCTCAGCCTTCTTTCATAAACCTATCCCGTGGTTTTTTCCGGGTTTTCTTATGTTTGCGTGATAATAACAGGTAAATCAATGCAAGAATGAAAAGGACTACAAATATTTTAATGAATGGTTCTAATTCCGGCATGTCTGTATATTTAATTTATATATCGAAATCATGTTATTTTAACTAGTATCATGTCAACGCTGAAACTTCAAAGTGTCATGCTGAAACCTGCCTGCCGGCAGGTTATTTCAGCATCTCTATGCCGGGCAATAGATTCCGAAACCTGCCTGTCCGGCAGACAGGCAAGTTCGGAATGACGGACCCGAACAGGGAAACTTGACTTGACACTAGTAATCAGGGTAGTATGGATTTAATCAGTCTTAATTTGTGTGTGTAGCTTCCATCATTTCCTGCAACAATTCCCTGGTGGTCGATCAGGTCGGTTTTCACTTCTCCTGAAGCATGGATTATTTGCCCTGGGTTTAGCAGAATCCCAACATGACTGATGTTGCCTTCTTCAT
>JAYEGO010000194.1:0-3913 GCA_034659155.1 Bacteroidota bacterium
TACGCCTCTTTTTATTTTGTCCTTTCGGTCATAAATATTCTTAAGAGCTGCTGCCACAACATCCATGTGTTTATAGCTATATGCCCTTCTTGGTATTGCAAGCCTGACCAATTCCAGTTCAGGAAACCTGTTCTCGCGGGTTACAGGATCCCTGTCAGCCATAATTGCTCCCAATTCTACTCCTCTGACTCCTGCCTCAAGATAAAGTTCTATTGCCAGGGTTTGCGCCGGGAATTCTTCGCGTGGAACATGGGGTAGAAATTTGCTGGCATTTACAAAAATTGCATGCCCTCCAAAAGGCTTCATTACCGGAATCCCATATTTGGAACACTGTTCTCCAAGGTAGCTAACCTGGTTAATTCTTGATTCCAGATAATTAAACTCAGTTGCTTCATCCAGGCCTTGAGCAAGGGCATTCATATCTCTTCCTGCCATTCCTCCATAAGTAAGATAGCCTTCAAACATAATATTATATACAGAAGCCTTATCATAATAATCTCTGTCGCGAAATGCCATGAAACCACCAATGTTAACTATTCCATCTTTCTTGCTACTCATTGTCATACCATCTGCATACATGAACATTTCTTTTACAATTTCTTTAATCGTATGGTTTTCAAATCCCTTTTCCCTGATTTTAATGAAGTAGGCATTTTCAGCAAACCTGGCAGAATCAAATATTACCTTAGTATTATACTTATGTGCCAGACTATGAACAGACTTCAGGTTTTGCATGCTTACCGGTTGACCGCCAGTAGTGTTACATGTAAGTGTAACAATGATAAATGGAATGTTTTTGGAGGGGTTGTTTTTAAAAATTTCTTCAAGCTTCTCCAGGTCAAGATTTCCTTTGAAGGGATAGATAAGTTCAGGGTCAAATGCTTTTTCAATAGTACAATCTATAGCAACAGCTTTCCGGAATTCAATATGCCCTTTGGTTGTATCGAAATGAGCATTTCCTGGTATAAGATTTCCTTCTTTTATTATGGCTGAAAAAAGAACGTTTTCTGCAGCTCTGCCTTGATGAGTGGGTAAGAAAAACTCAAAGCCGGTTAATTGTTTTACCATCTCTTTGAGCCGGTAAAAAGAATCCGATCCGGCATAGCTCTCATCGCCAGTCATTAAGGCAGCCCATTGTTTATCACTCATGGCCCCTGTGCCTGAATCTGTTAAGAGGTCAATAAACACCTGCTTACCCGTGAGGTTAAAAAGATTGTATTTTGCATCTCTTATCCACTTTTTTCTCTCTTCATATGAGCTTTTCTGGATTTGCTCAACCATTTTTACTTTATATGGTTCCGCATATGGAATTTTCATGGTACTGAATTGTTAAAATTTAATAATTTTAATAGGAAAGCAGAGGCTTTAGTATATTATGAAAATAATCTTAAGAAAGCCCCGTTTAAAGTTTGAAAAAGGGATAGTTGTCTCTATTTTTGATGTTTAAATACAGACTATGTGTGAAAAATGAAGAGATAAATTTCATTTTATTTCTGTGATAAAGAACAAAAGTAATGATTATTATTCATTTTTCAATTACGAAACCGCTTGCTGACAGGATAGTTGATGGAATATAGAATGAATTTCAGTTATAGGAATCTCAAGCCTGAGAGGAGTGAAAATTGTGAATAATCGAAAGAATAAATTTCAAGCTAACACCTTGCTGAAAGTGTGGTGGTTTACATTTATATTCCTGATTTTACCTTATGCTATAATGGCCCAAACCGATAGTTTAAACCTTTCTCAGGCAGATAGTCTTAGAAAAATAGAACTAATTAAGGTTCAGGTTCAGGAGGAGCAGGTTGGAGTTCCCGATAGTTTAGTAAATGCATTAAAACTTGTCAAAGATTATTATAATAGCCATGACCAATGGGATAATGAGAATGCTTCCTTGAAGCTGGCAATTGAAAGGTTAATTCTCTATATTGAAAATGGACCTTTGGAACCAAGCCTGGAACTCATAAAAAATTATTCATTCTCAATATCAAGTCTGGATACAAGCCTTAGCCATTCTGAACTAACTTACCCTTTGACTGATACCTCCATTCAGATTTTGAAAGGCCAGGAAACAGATTCATTACTATTGTTGGGGGACAGTCTTATGCTTAAAAGTTTATCTCCAATGGGCACTGTCAGGGAAGTAAATTCCTTTACCCTTGCTACAGACAGTAGCATCCTGGAGGCCTCTTTTATTCCCGATAGTTTAGCTGCAGTGGAAAAGCTTGCAATAGAAGAATACATGATAATTGATGATTCAATCAAACTTGCACTGGATGCTCTGGTTGGATTTTTGGGGACCGATTCGGTGAAAATATGGTTTTCAAACATTGCTGGAGATTCGGTTGAAATTGTTTTAAAAGATGGGATACAGATGACCAGAAGGTTCTGGCTTAAAAATGAAATGTTAGATTCTATTGGTTTATGGATGGACGCGGTAGCCAGTGACAGGCTACTTATCCTTATGGAGGATGGTTTAGAGGTAAATAGAATGAAAGGGAAGAAATACAGAGACAATTTCATGTTTACCACATTGGAAATAGACCCGGAAATGAAAAGTGTAAATCTGAAAAAGATTGAAACTAACCCATGGCAACTTGGCGGAATAGGCCAGCTCTTGTTGTCTCAGGTATACTTGAGTAACTGGGCAAAAGGAGGTCAAAGCTCCATTTCAATACTGGTGAGAGGAGATTTGAATGCCAAATATTCAAAGGATAATTTAAAATGGGAGAATTTGTTTAGATCAAAGTATGGACTGGTAAAATACAGGGATGAAGGTCTCAGGAAGAATGAGGATTTTTGGGAAATAAGTACCACTATAGGATGGAAGGCATCTAAAAAGTGGTATTATAGTTTTGGTTTTAACCTGAAAAGCCAGTTCGCAAAGGGTTATAATTATCCCAACGATTCAATAATTGTATCCAACATATTTTCGCCCGGATATTTATATACAACTGCTGGTTTTGAATATAATCCGGTTAAGACTACTTCGGTGATTTTTTCACCCTTAACTTATCGTTCGACTTTTGTTATTGACACTACCAATATTGAGCATACAAAATTTGGAGTTCCTTTAAACAAGAGATCGAAATCAGAGCTTGGCTTCCTGCTTAAAGCGCATCATACCTACAGGATAAAAGAGGACATTAGCATAGAAAATCGCCTGCAGTTTTTTGCAGATTATAAGGGGTTTGAAAAGATTGATTTTGATTGGGAACTGAACTTCAGACTACAATTAGGGCCATTTTTCACCTTTAGCGTAATCACTCATATCCTGTATAATACCGATGTGAAATTCCCTGTATATGATGATGCAGGCATAGAAACAGGGAAAGAGGCAAAGATGCAGTTTAAAGAATGGATGGGATTTGGAATTGCTTATAAGTTTTAATTCAAAAAAAGCAAGGTTTTTACTATGACCTTGTATTCGCAAGTCTCAATAAAATTAGTTATTTCTTCTTTTTTCAACCAATTCAAAATTTGTTATAAAAAAATCCGCTATGAATATTTATCCGAAAAATAAGCACCATGCCCGGCAAACGGACGGGCTTCAGCATGGTGTTCGAAGTAGTGTACATATCATAAACAGTGCGCTTTAGCGCACTTTCTCAAAAACATAAATCATCATTAGATTCATAATATTGGTGTGTTTGTACAAACCCTCAATTCTTCGTTTGTGATTGTTGGGAGGTTAATCATTATTATTCATAATAAGTTGAAAGTCAGCTGAAGCTGACTGGTATATTGCTTTAACATGCTCATTTACACCATGCTAAAGCATGGTGCTATGTTTATTCGTGAAACTCAAATTTCAAAAGTAGCCTGTCCCGATTTTTCGGGATAATGAATTGAAATTTGTAAGTTGAACGAATCCCGATAGTGTAGCGTATCGGGATAAATGAGTATAATACTCCGA
>JAYEGO010000195.1:0-3911 GCA_034659155.1 Bacteroidota bacterium
TCCTTTAATAAGGGCTGAAATAAATTTTTCTGTTTCTGATCTGGTGATTTTCCTAACATTTTCTGCAAGATTTTTAACTAAATTGCGAAAAAACTTACAATTTTATACTATCTTTTCCTATTAGTTATTAACATTATATTGTTGATATCCAGCTGGTTAAAGCCTTGTTAAGGATCGACTAATTAGTATCTTTCAATCCACCTGTATCTTCGGGCATTGTCACCCAGTTTGACTGAAAGCATAAACTCATGGGAGCCAAATGTGCGTTTCATAATACTACTGAAACCCATATCAAAAGCATATCCAAAATAGTACCTGTCTACTTTCACTCCAAATAAGCTCACCAGAGACCCGTTAGTTCTAAAGGAAAGACCTGCCCATATATTTTCCATAAAGTAAGCCTTTACATTAAAATCCATCTGAGGACTTAATTGGGTAGACATTCTAAACATACCGGAAGGTTCCAATGCAAATCTTGAGTTTATTTCAAACCGGTATCCACCTGTCACATAATAATGTCTGTATAATCTGTACCCATCCAGAGAAGTATTGCCAAGCTTTAAATAAGACTGCAATACGTTTTTAACAGAAATACCGGCATAATATTTATAAGATAAATAGTATATACCAAAATCTGCATCAGGAACAAATACAGGTTGATATATACCCTCAGATAACAGGGGTTCATTTTCTTCGAAAAAACTTAGATCCTGAATGTGGAACTGGTAGGCAGTTCCCCCAAGTCCGAATGAAAGCTGGTCCTCTCTGATACGAATATGATAAGCGTAACTAGCATGAACTCCGGTTCTTGACATAGCGCCGTTCATATCATTAAAAACATAAGCTCCAAGGCCAATCCTGCCACTTCGACTGGGTTTAAACGACTTTCTCTTAACAGAATTTCCTTTTACTATGAAACTCCTCTTTAACACTCTGGTTTGAAAACTAAATACTTGGGTATTTGGGGCATTTGGTATTCCCAACCACTGAGATCTGGCTGTTAAGCTAAAAGTGGTATAACCATCAGAGCCCGCAACCGCAGGATTTACCAGATAACCATTCAACATATACTGGTTATATAAAGGAAGCTGTTGAGCCTTTAGTGTATAAATGCAGGCAAAAGAAATAAACAATATGAATAAGTTCCTCCTCATAAAACCACTAATGTATGTTTTCGATAAACACATATACTTATAACTTACCTCACAATACTTATATTTCCTACTATAGGCTTGGTCCCATTATTCAAGTCAATTATATAATGATATGAATCAACAGGTAAATCTCTTCCTTTATATGTTCCATCCCAGGGTGAGGGATAACCTTTTTCTGAACGGAAAACCATTTCGCCCCATCTGTTAAATATCTCCACTATGATATCCGGATACAATTCTGCGAGGATTTGTGATGAGGGTTCAATAATTCCTATCTCAAAATAATCATTGGTGCCATCCTGATTTGGTGAGAATCCGGTTGGGATTTCCAAACACTCGGGATGAATACTTGTTATCATTACTGAATCCTCCAATTCACATTCATTTGCATCTGTAAGCTTCACTACATATTCTCCTGCTGATATTCCCTGGAGGAAACTGGTAGTTTCTGAATTTGACCAAAGGAAAGAATATGGGTTTATTCCTCCTATGGCCTGTACATAAATCTCACCATCCAGCATTTCAGGACAGGAAGCATTAGTAATCACATAACTCATACTAAGTTCTCCCGGAGAAGATAAGGAAACAGAGGTGTCCGATAGGCAAGCATTAGCATCGGCAATAACTGCAGAGTAAGTTCCAACCGGAAGTCCTGATCTGGTAGCCCCTGAAACTTCATCATTCCACTGCACTATAAATCCAGGTACACCACCACTTATATCTAATTCTATAGTTCCTGTGCTGTCTCCATGGCAATTAATCTGATTCCCTCCGTCAAGAGCTATAGAAGTAATTACATCTACAGATATAGGTTCAGGTTCAGAAATAGTAATTAAAGTATCTATAAAACATGCAACAGCATCTGTGACTATTAATTGATATTGCCCGGCTGATAAGTTTGTTTGATCTGGAGAACCATCAATAATCCCCGGTTCATCAGACCAATCATAAGTATATTCAGGAATTCCAACATTTACAACTACAGAAACTGCTCCATCTGTCAAGCCTGAACAACTTACATTAAATCCGTTAAAATCTGATTTTATTAAGGAAATGTCCAGAGGAAGAGGATCATGGATCCAAATCGAGTCTCTAATAACACAACTATTGGCGTCCATAACATCAACAAAATACCAAGCTTCCGTAAGTTCAGTAATAATTGCACTTGTTGCCCCGGTTGACCAGAGATATGAATAAGATCCTACACCTCCGGTAACACTACTCACATTTGCCGAACCATCATTATAATCTGGTATTGAAGTACAGGTTATCTGTGAAGCAGTAATTTCAATGGATAAGCTATCTGGTTTTGTAAGTTCATAATTTTTTTCAATTGTGCATCCATTATAATCTGTAATCTCTACATGATAATCTCCTGCTGTCAATGTAGTTTGAGCGCTATCACCCTGTGAAATTCCAGATCCATTGTCAGTAGACCATTCATAAATATAGGTGTTAGCAATACCACCGGTAACATGCAGGCGAATCAGGCCATTATTGTCTCCTGAACAATTCAGATTGAATCCTCCATAATCCGATTGTGAAAGGCTGTCATTTATACTTAAGGCTGAGGGTTCAGTTAAAACAAATTCATAGGTCTGGTAACATGTATCTTGCTCTTGATCTTCCACAATCAATACATATGTCCCGGCAGTAAGACCGGATTGATCCTCTTGCCCATCCTCAAGTCCTGATCCGTTAACAGTACTCCAATTATAAAAATACTGACCACTTCCCCCGGCAAAAGTCAATTCTATGAAGCCCTCGTTATCTCCGGTACAATTAATGTTAAAATTTCCATCATTGGATGTGGATAAAACAAGACTTGTAGTATCAATTCCCTCCGGTTCATACAATAAAACACTATCAACACTGAAGCAAGCTAAAGAATCGGTTACCCTTACAATATAATTACCTGCCGTTAGGCTATTATCCTGATTCTGACTGCTTACATCCAAACCTGATCCGGGATTTGCAGTCCAACTAAATGAATAAAACTCGTTCCCCCCCTGTAAATTATCCACATTAATACTTCCATCTGCCCAGTTATTGCAAGATATATGGAAGGTATCATATACTACTACCGGATTAAGATCGAAGGTAATAGGAGGTGGTTCCTTAATCTCTTTTGTTCCTACTCCATAGCAGCCTTCAGCATCGCGTACCAAAACAGTGTACTCTCCAGCAGATAAACCAGTATAATTTCTAAGGTCCGGGAAGTTGTTAAGTTGTCCGGAATCAAGGGTGTCACCTAAAGGACCAACAAGCCAATAATCAAAAGGCGGGTAAAGAGCACTCAAGAAAAAGCTTAACTCAGCATCAGCACCACCCGGACAGGACACATGATATTGGTCATTAATGTCCCGATCAGGATTGTAGGCCTTTATTCGTGAAGTTACAAATGGTATTATTTCTATTGGGGTATTAATAAAAGCTGAATCCTTTGATTCACATCCAAGATTATCAACAACAGTAACAGTATACCTGCCTGAACTAAGATTCTCAATCAACTGAATATTATTTTCATAACCCTGTGGACCAACCCATTGAATAGAATCTTCAGCCTGAGTTCCTCTTCCAAGATTAATAAATAATTTTCCAATCGTAGAACCATAACAAGATACATTTTCCAGGATATCAATTCCTTGTGTTGGAGAAGGATTAACAGTAATAACTACACTATCTACAGGTCCGTTATCACAGCCAGTGGTACCTGCTTTCGGAGTAAAGTAATATGTTACTGTTTGTATAGTATCA
>JAYEGO010000196.1:0-3899 GCA_034659155.1 Bacteroidota bacterium
TATTTTGTTGTTTTTAATAAATTTTCATTGAAACAAATTAACATTTGACAGGATTTATCTAAAATCCAGAAATGCAAAATTACTGAATAAAGCCGAAAGAAATACATAATTTATCACTATTGTCCGATAATAATAGTTTCATTAATAAATCATTAATTTATGGTCAGTATTATTCACAGCAAATCCTCTTTTCGTGATAAATGTTCAGGTTAATAAAAAATGTTCATAAAAACTTCTGGATTCTTGTTAAATAAAGCATTATGTCGTATGTTTACGAAATTAATAATTAGATCATGTACAAAACAGAAAACTTTGAAATCAGCATGCAGGAACTTGCAGCATTCGCAAGGGTACTTTCTCACCCGGCAAGGCTTTCTATACTGAAATTCCTTGCCAGTTCAAAGCAATGTATCTCCGGAGATATCAGTGGAAAAATCCCTTTAAGCAGATCTACTGTCTCTCAACACCTCAAAGAACTAAAGCTGGCCGGACTTATCCAGGGCAGCGTGGAAGGAACCAGAATCAACTATTGCCTCAGAAAAGATACCATTGACAGTATGATTGATCAGTTTTCTGATCTCTTTAATGAAATAAAACCCAAAACCGGCCATTCCTGTTAATCATGAATATACTAATACTCTGTACCGGAAATTCATGTCGCAGTCAAATGGCCGAAGGTTTTTTAAAATCATTTAATAATAAGCTGGAAGTATTTTCTGCAGGTACATATCCTGCTAAAAAGGTACACCCCAAGGCAGTTCAGGTAATGAATGAGATAGGAATCGATATTCGTTACAATCAACCCAAAGATGTTGAGGAGTTCATTCATCAAAATTTTCATTATGTAATTACGGTTTGTAACAATGCTAAAGAAAACTGTCCGGTTTTTAGGGGGAATGTTCATAAAAGACTGCATATTGAATTTGATGACCCTGCTGAGGCAAGAGGCACAAATGCAGAGATACTGTCAGAATTCAGGAGAGTGCGGGATGAAATAAACAATGATTTTACAAATTTTTATACACATCAAATAACTATTGATAATGAGGAAAAACAATGAAGTAAAGCAGTTTGTTATGGATAGGTACAATGAAGTCGCAGAATCTTCATGTGGCTGCTGTGGTGATAACAAACACTATACAATGTTCAATGATTCATATGCGGCAAAGAAGGGCTATGTGCCTGATGCCGATCTCAACCTGGGATGCGGCATTCCAACAGACTATGTAAATATCAAACAAGGAGAACATGTATTGGACCTCGGGAGTGGAGCAGGTAATGATTGCTTTGTAGCAAGATCCATTGTTGGAGAAAACGGAAAGGTGACCGGACTGGATTTCTCAGAGAAAATGCTTGAAAAGGCCCGTTTGAACAATGAAAAAATGGGATACACGAATGTAAGCTTTTTAAAAGGCGATATTGAATCTATTCCCTTACCTGATAACTCCGTAGATGTTGTAATTAGTAATTGTGTTCTGAACCTTGTTCCGGATAAAACAAAAGCCTTCTCTGAAATCAGAAGGGTAATGAAGCCAGGAGGAAGGCTTAGTGTTTCTGACATAGTGATAAGGGGAGAATTACCACAGGAATTAAGAGATGCTGTTGCCTTGTATGCCGGCTGTATCTCAGGAGCCCTGAAAATTGATGAATACATCCAGGCATTTAAGCTAGCTGGCTTTGAAAACCCGGAAACTAAAAAAGAAAAACATCTTCCCATTTCTGACAGCCTGATCTTGAAAAATAGTACAGAAAAAGCTCTTGCCGACTTTAAAGAAGGACTTGTTGAAGTCCTCAGCATAACATTGTTTGCGAGGAAATAGTAGTCTTGATTTGAATTTATTGCTTATAGTCAAGCTGTATTCTGCTGTGAAATAATTAACAGCAGGCTGCAGTCTATTATACCTCCCTAATTCTATCAGGATCCCTGTCAATAATTACCTACTCGTCAAAAGATATAAAAATGAAATTTTACTATTTTTAATCTATGAATAAAAAGGCCATATCTGTCATAATAGTAACAGCCCTTGCAATAGCACTCTATTTCCTCATCGATGACCCATTAAACTTGAGTACTAAACTTGGCCGTTCAAAAAGACTACCCCCTGTTATCATTAGCTTAAGTACTATAGAATCAGGTTACCCCAGCCTCCCATATGATAGTAGTTCTGTGCTAAAATACCTTGGTTTTCACTTATCCTACAATGAGGAGTTCGAACAGGCAAACTGGACTGCCTACATTCTTACACGTGAAATGGTAGAAAATGGTCAATTTGAAAGAACAAATAATTTCAGGGCAGATACAAATATTTCCACATTATCCGCATCACTGGCTGACTATAGAAAAAGTGGTTTCGACAGGGGCCACCTGGTTCCGGCTGGTGATATGAAATGGAACGAACAGGCAATGAGTGAATCTTTCCTTATGAGTAACATAAGCCCCCAGGTACCTGGATTTAACAGGAATCTATGGAAAAAGCTGGAGACAAAAGTCAGGAAATGGACAGTTGAAAATGATAGTCTTTTTATCATAACAGGCCCTGTATTACAAGATATTGACCAGTTTATCGGGAAAAACAATGTTGGAGTGCCCCATGCCTATTTCAAGCTTATCCTTGACATCTCCGCTCCTGATTACAAGGGAATTGCCTTCTTTATAGAAAATAAAGCTTCAAGCAGAGATATTTTTAGTTATGCCATTAGCATTGACTCCCTTGAAGTAATTTTAAATAACAACTTTTTCCCTGACCAGGAAAGTTATTCCATTGAGTTTATTGAAAGCAGGATAGATGTAGAAGACTGGAGGTAAAAGTCTGATAGGGGCACAGAGTGATAAAAGTGGAAAAGAGGGGAAGTAGTACCAGGAAAAGGGAACTTAAAGAGACAGAAATAGGATGGAGCTTGGTACTGGGAAAAAGGCGCAGGGCACAGGGCGCAGGGCAAGACAACCCAGGTGTGCGAGGGTTGAAAAGCCCGACATTTATCGTCGGGGGGAGGTGGTTCTATTCATACCTCAACGAATCCACAGGATTCTGATTCGCTGCTTTATAAACCAGACCGCTAATTGTAACTACTGCAATCAAAAACATGATCAAGATGGACCATATAAATAATCCTGGGGTCATATCAAGGTAATAATCCCAAATACTATCCAGCAACATATCTGAAAGAAAATATGCACCAAATGCACCAAATGCAGAAGCTATTAGAAGCAACAGCATAAACCTGCGGCTCAAAAGACTAATAATAGCGCCAATTGGAGCACCAAGCACCTTTCTTATACCAATTTCCTTTATTCGACTTACAATATTAAGTGAAACAAGTGTATACAACCCAATCAGAGATAAAATAATAGCTACTATTGCGAGAAAAACAAACAACTGTTTAATACTCTTATTTATCGTTTTCTCTTCCTGAAGGGTTTCTTCCTGTGCAATCCCATTAAATGGATAGTTAGGCAGCATTTCTGTCCATGTTTCCCTACAAAATTCCAGAACCTCTGGTAAATTTTCGGCTTCCGTCCTCACTGCCAGTGAGTAGTACTTACCTTTTTCTGCAAGGCGTATCATTGCCGGTTCCACAGCCCGCCAGAGTCCTCCTACAAAATAATCATCCACAACACCAATCACAGTAAGCCGTGTAGTATCATAAATAGTGATTACATTTCCAATGGGATCAGGCCAACCAAAAGCCTCAACAAATTTACGATTAACCAGGATAGATCGTGCCAGGTCTGCTTCCATCCTCGACTCATCAAAAAACCTTCCATCTTTCAACCTGAGTCCCATAGTTTGTGGGTATTCAGGTCCAACTTCCATAACGTCCACTTCAATTTGTTGATTTTCATCTTCAACCGGCCTTCTGTAATTCCCCCATCCAATATGTTGCTGGGTTCCAGCAGC
>JAYEGO010000197.1:0-3896 GCA_034659155.1 Bacteroidota bacterium
CTGTTTTCGCCATTTGGGTCAGCCAGATCAAAAGCATTACACCCTGTTTATGTGCGGCACAGAGCCAAAAATTTAGTTATTTCGAAAAGTGACGAAAGCAGGAAAACCACCCCGTCCCTCGGATACTCGGGCCACCCCTCCTTGAAGAAAAAGATGAAGGAGGGGAATTTACGGGTTTATTTTCAATCAACAGGCAAATCCACAAACTTTTCAATCCTGTAAACCGGATACCTGCGATAGCTTTTCTCCATGTAGGGAGAATTAGAATATATAAAACGCATTTGTGCATAATGGTCCTCCGCAAATGCATTATCTTCTGATTTCCTTTTTTCAAATTCATGTTTGAAAGTAGGATTTTCATCCAAATACTTCAAAGCATTTTTCTCAAAACCAAGACTTGAAAAATACTCCCTTCTGTCAAAAACCGGATCAAAGAAATTCCAACTCAAATAAGAATCTATTGTGGTGGGCTCAATCATTTCCATGATGAACCTGTTCCTGCGTTGATTCATTACAATTGCATAGTCCCCTTTATAAAAATGAATGCTCTGTGTTTCTTTTCTTACCTGTATATCTCTATTTCGAAAATGTCCATTGGAGGGTTGCTTTGAAAAGCTAAGCCCGGTGATATAATAAGCTTCAACTTCGATAATAGTGTCTTTTGAGATTTGACTCATTTCAACACCATTGATCTCAAGGCTGTGGATTGCCTTTTCCCATGCCTGGGGAATAACATAAGCATATGGTTTTGAAATTTCTTCCCCGGATATGAAATATTTGTAAAAGGGAATCTCCTTTTCATAGGGTTTATCGCGGTCATAAGAAAAAACCTGCAGACCACTGATGGGACTTTCTTTTTTTCCTGCCTCATAACCTTTAAAAATAATGGTTTCATATTTGGTGGTGTCAGATTCCCATTTTGAAGTAAAATGACTCATACCACTGGTAAATTCATTAGCTTTTTTTCGGGTACTGATTATTTCTTCATGATGGTCATTTGCATATTCGGTAAGTGCAAACATGAAATTATATACAGATTGCACAAGATATTTGAATTCCTTATAAACATGATTTTCCGTCATAAAGGCATAACAGTTGAATAAGGATGCAAAACCTGTCGATACCCGGGGAGCGTCAAAATAAGAAGCTATCCCCTGAGAAGGATCCCGGTGTACCCAATTTACATATGGAGTCATTTCATAACCGGTTTCCTTCATTCTGCCATATAGCGCAGGAAGCATTATGTCATCAAAATATCCTGACATGGATACTGGTAGTTTCTGATATATGGTAGGGATCAGGGTTATGGCATATTGATGATCAGAACCATTGGTTGTATGTGTATCGAGAAATATATGTGGGTTAATTTTTTGAAAGGTCCGAATAAGGGAGCGTGCATTTTTGCTATCCATTTTTACAAAGTCCCTGTTCAGGTCAAGATTTTTCCCATTTCCCCGGAATCCTGATTCCGGGGGAGTTTCCTGGTTCGATCGATGATAGGGACTCCTGTTCAGTGCTCCTCCAACACTATATACCGGGATAATACATAGCACAGTATTATCCAGCAGGTTGTCCATTTTATTATGACCTGAAAGAATATCCATGGAGAACTGAATGCTTGCATCTATTCCTGGAGGTTCTCCGGGATGGATTCCATTGTTGATGAAAACGATACACTTATCGGTTTTCCCGTTTAAGACACTTTCAAAATCCCTGTTCTGAGTCATTATGAATAAATGCAGGGGCTTTCCAATGTCGGTTTTTCCAATCTCAAACAGACTGGCTTTTTCGTATTTATCGGCCAGGTATTGGTAGGCGGTAATTACCTCGTTGTACTCTAAAGTTTCATTCTCCAGATAACGAAGATTAATCTGACTGTAGCCCCTGGCTGAACTAAAAATCAATGCCAAACCTATGAAAGAAAGTTGAAATAAAAGTTTCATATTTTTATATTTAGAAATTTAATTATAGTAGTAATTCCACTCCAGACAGCCATTCTTTTTTGAGATTATTTAAAAACCCAAGTATTTTTTGATCTTTACAATCTTGTTCCACTATAGAGAAAATTTCATCAGGACCTTTACCATCTGTCCTTACCAGCTTGTCAAAATATTCTAAAACAATTTGAGCGTCATGAGCATGCACATGGCTTCCAGAGTTCTTTAAAGCTTTCTCCACATCTGTATAAAAGCTTTTGATGATTTCATATCTTTTTTGTTGCTCTGAAAGAAAAGAATTCAGAAAACTAAAGCGGGTAGAAAAATAGGAATACCGGGCTTCAAGATTTGCAAGCACCTTCTCTGGAACTTCATTCTCAGGGATCTTCCTAAGGGTATATATTTCCCAGTATCTGAATATCCCGGCATACCCAAGTGCATCAAGATCATCTGCCGCCGGCAGTATGCTAAAAACAGAGGAAGGTAAGCTCTTATTCTGCACATTAGTATAAGATTTGTCATCATGAACCTCGATGGCATTTAAAATATCTTCAAGGCCTTTTGGTTTCAGTTTGGAATTTTTATGGAAATACTTCTCACAATGTTGTTTGCTGATTTGTCCATGTTCAGAATGAAGACTTTCAGTCATCCCAAGATCATGAAAGAAGATTGCAATCAATGCATTTTCAATATCAGAATAGGGAATGGGGATGTTTAAGTGATCTATAGCGTAGAATAATTTCTTGGCAAAAACCCAGGATCGAAGACAATGCGTTTCATCATGAGATGGCAGCCTGTATTGAGCAAAACTAAACTTTATAAATTCGTAAAGTTTGTTCAGCCATTTATTCTCCGCTTTAGAAATATCTTGTTCTAAAATGAGGCTCATAGTCAAAAAAAAAGCAAAGAAGAATCTTCCTTGCTTGTTTCAATTTCCCGTTTTGAAATACTTTACTTTTCTTCTCCGATCTCAATTGCCAGATCAAGAATGGTTGTGTCATCAAGAGTTACTATCCCACCGTCGGGGCCTTGTTCCATATGAATTCCTACACTTTCACCTTTGTTATAATTTGCTCCTCCAAAATAGTTTCTTACAGTTTCCACATTCATGTCTAATTTTTCTGCTATTCTTCGCATGCTGCCATTCGGTAATTCATCTTTGATTTTGCGTAACTCATTGAATGTGATTGTTTTTGACATGCCTTAGTAGTTTTAATTAATATGAAGAGGACTACAAAGATAATCATTTCCCTTTTAACTTTCAGTCATTGATCAGTCTTTTAAGTACAAGGATCTCTCATGATGAGTACATGACAGTCACCTAGATAATCAAAACCCAGTTTCCTGTAGAGTTTGACCGCGGCCAGATTTGATTTAAGGACCTCCAATTTGACCTGGCATTTTTTTTCCTGAGCAAATTTAATAGATGCAAGCCCTAAATAATATCCCAGACCCTTTCCCTGGAATTCAGGTTTGATCACGAAATGATGCAAATAAATCCTGCGTCCGTTATAAGTCATCCAGCATGTTCCTATAATTTCACCTCCTGATTTCTTCTCTAAAATCAGAAATTTTCCTCCCATCTTTAGACTGCGTTCAATGACATGTTCATCATCCTCTCTTTCTTTTTCTGCCATACCGGTGCTTTCCCAGATAGATAAAACCTGCGGATAATCCTCCTTCCTGTAATCTCTTATAATATAATCTTTCATTGTTGTAGTTGCCTGGTGCTGGATGCTTAGAGTTTAAGACTGTTCAGTGTTCATAGTTTAAGATTGTTTGGTGTTCAAGAATGTTTACCCTGGACATACGTGCATTTGTCTTGCCCTGTGCCCTGTGCCCTGTGCCCTTTGCCCTATGCCCTATGCAATATTTCACATTATCCCAGTGTTCCAATATTCTCCCGGTATTGCAAAAAATCCATCTGCCCTTGAAGCCCTGTCCTTCAGTATCTACCAT
>JAYEGO010000198.1:0-3888 GCA_034659155.1 Bacteroidota bacterium
CTAGCTCAGGACAGGTATAGGAATTTCAAAGGGGAGTACCAAAAAAGAGAGCGACTCAGGAGAGTCGCTCTACAGGCATCATTCTGATTACTTTTATAAACCCAATCAGGAAACAGGGTAAGTATTGAAAATGTTATCAGATTTCATCAGGATATCAACATATTGCGCCCTTTTATAGGCATATGGATCGCTTGTGTTATTATTGGAAAGCTTTCCTCTGAAATCATTAAGACTTTTGTAAGACTTTCCTTCCATCCATTTCTCGATATCAGAAAGCATGGTTTTAATATGCTCAGGCTTGTTCTTATATAAAGTAGACACAACCTGAACACAGTCTGCCCCTGCAAGGATCATTTTTATTACATCTTTTCCATCAAGAACACCCATGGAACTGCAAACAGATCCTTTAATATTTCCTGACAGGAGTCCTGCAAATCTTAAGGCTATCCTGTTATCTTCATGGCTGCTGAGGTTGTATGGAAAGAACATCTCTTCCTTATCAATGTCGATATCCGGTTGGAAGAGCCTGTTAAACAGGACAAATCCATTTACTCCTTCATTATCCATCAAAGATATGGTTTTCAGGGCATTAGTATAATATGGACTAAGTTTGACACTGACAGGTATTTTTACTTTCGAAAGAACCTTTTTCAATACGCTGACCTGCTCTGAAATAACCTGGCTCTCATCTTTTTTGAAATCTTTGGGAACTGCGTAGAAATTTAATTCCAGGGCATCCACTCCAAGGGCTTCCAGTTGCAGTGCATATTCTACCCAGGTAGGTTCGAATACTGCATTCAAACTTGCAATTACTGGTACCCCCACACTTTTTTTGAGTTTTTCCAGATTTAACAAATGCTCATCAGGACCAGCATGTTGCAAATCAGGAAAAAGAGAACCCATTTCGGAATGAATATTGTTATAGGTATTTAAGTCTTCTTCCATTTCAAATCCTTCCAGTTGGATCTGCTCTTCGAAAAGAGACTTATAAACAATGGCACTGGCACCTGCCTCTTCAAGTTTTTTTACAATACCCATATCTTTCACCAGGTTACAGGCTCCTACAATGATAGGGTTTTTAAGTTCAAGTCCCAGATAAGTGGTTTTTAGATCAATCATTTTAATATATTTTAATTATTTTATTTTATAAATCAACATCATTATTACTTTTTTGGGAACAGTCATAACTAACTCAATAATGTGTTTGAACCTTTTTTCCGCAAAGAGCTTAAAATTAGCTATCACAGGGGTGTTTTCCAAATTTATTTTCCATACCCAATATCAGGAGCTTAGTCCGGTAATCTCAGATAAAATTAGTGATATTTTGCAGGTATCCAGTCTATTGGCTGGGTTTTATGTAAATGTCTTTTTGTTATTGTGCTTAAAGGGTTTTAAATTCGTAATAGTTTATTGTCCTTATGTCGCATTTTAACCGTGAACTGGCAAAAATTCCATTTTTCAGATTCTTGATTCCTATGATTATGGGAATCCTGATTGGGTTTCTTTTTGAAGTTCCGCCGGGAATTTTTCTGCCTTGGCTGATGGTAGCCGGTATCGGTATCATAATGCTGTTGTTTGTAATTTTCAGGTTTGCTTCTTTCAGGTATCGCTGGCTTTTTGGCGTGTTTGTATATATACTTTTCCTGGGTTTAGGTTTGATGGTGGTACAGGTGCGGATTTTAAAGGAACAAAAGAATGATATCTTAAAAAATGGACATGCCCTTATTGGAGATGTATTGGATGCCCCGGTGGAAAGAAACAAGTCAACTAAGATACTCATGAGGGTGAATGGGGTTAAGATGGAAAAGGAATGGAAAGGGGCTGATTTCAAGATTGTTGCTTATTTAGAAAAAGACAGTCTGACTGCAGAACTTTATCCGGGTGATCAGTTGCTTATCAGGGCTGGAATCTCTGACTTTCAAAAGGCAGGGAATCCATGGGAGTTTAATTACCCCAGGTATATGAGGGATAGAGGAATATATGGAACCTTGTATACTACATCTGACAAATGGGAAAAACTGGATAGGGAATCTGAATTTTCTATAATCATATTTTCATCCGGAATCAGGGCCCGTTTGTATAACATTCTTGCTGAAAGACTCAATGGAGATGAACTGGCCATTTGTTCAGCCTTGATTTTTGGTGAGAGGGACTATTTAAGCGAAGAAGTTAAAGACTCCTTTTCCAGAGCTGGAGTAATGCATGTAATGGCAGTTTCGGGATTGCATGTTGGCATCATTTACCTGATGTTGTTCTATTTCTTGTTTTTTCTTGATGGTTTTAAATATGGCAAGGTATTCAAGAGCATTATAATTATACTTTTATTGTGGTTATATGCCATGATAACTGGCCTAACTCCATCGGTTCTCCGGGCTACGGTTATGTTTAGTTTCCTGGTAATTGGACAAAATTTAGGAAGGAATACAAATATCTACAACAGCCTTGCCCTGTCTGCTTTTGTTCTTCTGTGTCTGAATCCCTTTTATTTGAGGAATGTAGGATTTCAACTTTCATATTTTGCTGTTACCGGGATAGTATTTTTTTATCCTAAAATTTATGCTCTTCTATCCTCCAGATTCTGGCTTCCAAATAAAATATGGATGCTGTTTAGTTTGTCAGTTGCAGCACAGCTGTCTACTTTTCCACTTGTGATTTATTATTTTCATCAGTTCCCAAATTTATTTTTTATATCCAACCTGTTTGTAATACCCATTGTTAGTGTACTAATTTATTTGGGCTTTATTACCCTGCTATTTTCTTTTTCTGCGTTTTTTCTAAATGTTTTTTCTTTTCTGTTGAATATGGTCAGTAGTATTTTAATTGGCGGAATAGATGCAGTTGGAAACCTGAAGTTTTCGGTGAGTAGCCCTTTGTTTCTTGATATCCCGGAGGTGGGTATACTGTATTTGATGCTTATATTTGGCGGAATTTTTCTTGTTTATCGAAAGAATTATCAGTTTCTTATTTTTTTTATGCTTTTAGTGATTTTTCCTGCCTATGGCTTAATCAGGAAGATTGCAGTTTCTGAAACTAAGTCCCTGGTTGTTTTTAATTCCGGTAAGTGTAGCCTGATTCAGTTTGCAGAGGGAAATTTCGTTTATGTAGTGAGCAGGTACGATTCTGAAGAGAACAGTACTGCCATTAAGTATGCACTGGATGGTTTCTGGAATAAGATGGGAATCAGGAACAGTAAGTTTCATTTTCTTGATCAGGAGAGAACTGGTACCATTGAGGAAGGGAATTTGATTATTGACAGAGATTTTTTCAGCTTTTGTGGGGAAGAAGGATATTTCCTGGATTTGAGTCAATTTCCATCAATAAACGAAATGGAGCCCTTCCAAACTGATTTGCTGATCCTTTCCGGTTCAGGAAGAGTAAGGGCTTATGAGATACAGAAATTAATTAACCCGGAATTAGTTATCCTTGATTCATCTGTACCTTATTATTGTTCCGTTAAATTGAAACCAGATTTTCAAATGCTTGGAATTCCCTGTTATAACGTTAGGGAAAAGGGTGCATTTATGTTGGAGAAGCATGGTTCTAATCTGGAATGAACATAAATTCCGAGTTTTTCTTAAAAAACTAATTTATGCTTTGAAATATTTAAGAGATATTGATTTAATTTGTCTTTTCTGAATGAATTGGATAGGATAGAATTATTGTTTCGTATGAGAATAATTATTGCCGGTGCAGGTGAAGTAGGCTCCCACCTGGCCAAGATGCTTAGCAAAGAGAACCATGATATTGTAGTTATTGATCCCGATGAGTCGAGACTCAAGCAAATTGAATCCTCCCTGGATGTGATGGCCATTAATGGTTCATCCACTTCTGTTAAGGTTTTAGTTTCTGCTGGTATAAAAAAAACAGACCTGTTTATTGCTGTTGCTC
>JAYEGO010000199.1:0-14731 GCA_034659155.1 Bacteroidota bacterium
AAGGACTTTGATATATACTTCTCCACCGTTTTTTGAGAAATATCCATCTCTTCGGCTATCTCGTGATATTTTAGTTTATCGTATTTGCTGAGCACAATAGCCTCTCTCCAGTTTTCAGGTAATTTATTAACAGCCTGGTGTACTCTTTTTTTGGTTTCTTTATCTAAGATGGTTTCTTCAGGTGATTTCTCGACTGATGAAATCAAAACCTCCGAATCAACAATGAATTTCTGCCTGACCTTAATATGTTTCAGGAAATTCATGCTTGAATTTCGAACTGCTTTGAAGAGATAAGCTTTCGAATCTTTCATCTGCCGAAAATGATCAAAGTTCTGCCAGATCTTTACAAAAACATCCTGAACAATTTCCTCTGCCTGATCATAATCATTTACATAACGGAAGGCAGAGAGTACCAGTTGATGAAAAAGTTCATCAAATAATTGCTTGATGGTTTGTTCTGAATCGGATTGAGGTAGGCTCATATAATTAAATAATGGCACAAAGTTAATACATCCGGGTTTCTTTTCTTAATACTTTTTTTAAAGTGGAAATAATCTGTTATGTTTAAGACACCAAGAGGCACCAAGAATTTAGATTGCCAATTGAGGATTGTGACACATTTGTACTATATTATTTGAAAAGTGCTATGAATGATAATACACGGCAATCTGTGGCCAATTCGCTGGAAGCAGAAAATAGGCTTTTACCACACATGCCCTGGTTGCTTCAGGATTTATGGGCAATGGGTAGCTCAGTTGATCAAATCCTTGATTTGCTCAGTACTCTTCCTCTGGCTTCAGATACAGTAAGAGTTTTAGACCTTGGTTGTGGAAAAGGAGCAGTCTCTGTTCAGATTGCCGAAAATTTCGGATTCAAGGTAGTAGGTGTTGATGCAATGCCTGAATTTGTCAAATATGCATCTGAAAAGTCATCTGAATGCCAGGTATCCGATTTGTGCACTTTTATTGAACAGGATATTCTAACTTATATTATCGATAAACATAATTTTGATATAGTTATTCTAGCTTCTTTAGGTGATATATTTGGAAGTAATAAAAATACCATTAATAAACTGCGCACTCAGGTCAGGCCTGGCGGGTATATTATTATTGATGATGGACATTTGAAAAACAGGGACTCCTTGAGTCGAAAAGGGTATAGACATTATCGAAATCATGAAAAGACGATTGAAGACTTAACAATATTTAACGATCGTTTAATGGCTGAGATTCCAACAGCAGAGGCGAGCAAGAAAATCTATAATGAATATCTGAAAGTTATTGAAAAAAGAAGTATAGAACTTGTAGATCAATATCCTGAACTCGAAAAAGACCTGATTAATTATTTGTATCTTCAAAGAGAAGAATGTGATATTTTGAATAGTGAGCTTGAAGGTATGATTTGGGTATTGGAAAAAGCGGCAGACTAAGTCTACAATAATGTGCCAATATGAAGGACAAAATTACTTAATATTACTTCGAATAGATTAAGAATTAATGGTAATTAAAATTGCCGTTTTTTGGTGATACAAATCATCTATTCAAGGGTTAAAACAATAACTCATTTTAATTAAATTTGTATGACTTTTCACCTATGGGATAATTATTTATAATTAAAGGATTTATAAGTAAATGAAAAAAATACTTGTGATTGATGACGATCCGGATTTTCGCACCATGTTGTGTGCCAGGTTGGAAAAATCAGGATATGATGTGTCGCAGGCAGAAGATGGTGTAAAAGGAATCAAGGCTTTCCAAAAAGAACCTGTAAACCTGGTTATTACAGATATCATTATGCCTGAAAAAGAAGGCATGGAGACCATACTGGAACTCAAAAAAATCAATCCTTCAGTTAAAATTATTGCTATTTCAGGAGGGGGTCGTTCGGTTCCTGAAGACTATTTAAATATTGCCGAGTACTTTGGAGCAATAAAAAGTTTTAAGAAGCCTTTTGATATGGCGGAGTTCGTTAATACCGTGGATATGCTTGTATAGAGTGCAGGGCACAGGATACAGGGCGCAGTGGACAGGACAAGACAAGAGAGGTGAGTGAAACCTTTCAGGGTCTGAAGGACCTGGAAGTGTTGAAAAAGTTGATGGGATGAAAGTGGGCCTTATAAACTCCTGATATTAAGTTATAATGATCCAGGCTAACTACGTAGTTTTTTAATTTGAACCAGTATGATGATTTGGCGTTTGACTTCCTTTTTTTGTATCTTTGCAGCGTAGTAGGCTGTTCTATCGCTTTTTACCAGTTTTTGAATAAGACATGGTAAAGGGAGGAAAGTCCGGACAACAAAGAGCACCATGCTTCCTAACGGGAAGATATTCGTGAGGGTATGGCAACGAAGCAGAAAATAACCGCCCCTGAGCCTGTCGAAGAGCGAAGGGGTAAGGGTGAGAAGGTGAGGTAAGAGCTCACCGGTCCCTGCAGTAATGCCGGGAGCCGTTCGTTCCATGGGTTGAAAGACCATGTATACCGGCAAATATGTTCTCTTTCCGGGAATGAATATCAGGCTGCTCGCCTGATGCCGGGGGGTAGGTCGATACAGCAAGGCAGTGATGTTTTGCGCAGATAAATGATAGAAATCTGCCGAAAGGCTGAAACAGAATCCGGCTTACAGGCCTGCTTACTCAAAAAAACCAACTGCAGCGCAGTTGGTTTTTTTAATGATTAATGTTACGAATCTAAAGGTAAAGCTAAAAAAACAAAGGACTTCAAGCTCCTAAATACTCGTCAGACCACTATTAGTTAGTTCATTGAGTAAATAGATAAGTTTATCTCTCACATATTCATTTTCTTAATTACTCGCCCTCTCTCTTTTTCGCCCCTTCGCTCTGTCGCTTCTTTACTTTTCTCCTATTTTGTCAGCGCCTTCATGTAATCCTCCACATTTCCGGGAGTACTCATAATTTTAGTGAAAGTACCCATGCTTAATTCCGGCCAGTGTAAAGCAATTCTGTACTTTCCATGAAGCATGCTTGCTCTCTTTCCTACAATGATTAGTTCAAAAGGCATAGCTGCAATATGATCCTCTCCGATGATAGGTAAAAACTTTGCTTCCCCATAATCTTTGTTTAAAAGTCCCACTCCAAAAACTGCCACCTCTCTTTCAGTATCTATGAGCTCATACACTTTTATTGCATTGCCACCCTCTTTTTCCAGATTGTTCTGAATGGTTGTAACACCACTGTTAAATGAGGCAAAATCCTGCAAAATAACCGGATCATCAAAATATGGCATGCCAATCATGAAATGATATTTTTTCAACTTTTTCACCTCCAGCATTCCTCCAAAAGGCTCGAATTCATTGCCAACAGTTCTCAATGCCTTCTTTGCTTCATCTGAAATTTCTGTCAATTTTGAATAGTCATTAATATTGTCCCGGAGATAAGCAAAAAATAAGTATTCAGGGTTGAGCATACTGATGTCTGTTACATCTCCTTTCCTAAAGAGTCCTACTTTTAATGCTGCTGCCAATGCTCCCTTATCTTTCACTCCAAAGGTGATCTTTTTCAGATCCTTGCTTGTATATACAATAACTTTCATGTATTTGCTGTCTTCAGGGTTATATTCCCCTATAATCTCAAATCCACCCGCTTCCAGCGCATTTTTTACTTCAAGCGAGACTTCGTGAAGGGGTGCGGATTTAGAACCCAGTGAATAATATGCAGATAATTCACTTTGAGAGTATGCCGATATCGCTGATATAAATAAAAGGATTAACAGCCAGTTGAGCTTTTTAACTTTATTTTTCATGATAAATGATTTTAATATAAAAATACACTATTGTCCGGTAAATATAACTATTTTAAATAATTAGATTTTATCGGTTTCAATCTGGCTAAAATCAAATATTTAGCTTTTCCGTCAACATTTCGACAAGCTCAATGTGACTGCATCCCAGTCAGCCTGAGCCTGTCGAAGGCTATCTTAAGATTTGGGTAAACTTCTATTCTGCAACTGTATTTCCTTCCCAAGTTCCAAATAACCCAGGTTTGTGCTTTTGAGATAACCCCTTAGTAAAGCCACATGTAATATGGGCTTTAGCCCACATATAGTTTTATTAAGCGGACGCTAGTGATAAAAATACAACTTAATCAGTATTTTTAAATTCCTCAAGACTTATAACCTGAATGGGTTCAAGTCCTTTCTTTTCCAGTGATTTATTTATTTTAGGAAGTTTATCTTCAAGTAAAGAATCTATTTTTTCTTCCCAGTTTAAGACCTTTTTTTCAAGGAGATTGAGTCCGTCAATTTGAGAATTAGTAGGTCTTCCCTGGTATAGTATGCAGGTGGCATATAGGAAAACGATTTTACCCCTGAGCTTTTCCTCACCGGTAATTCCTCCCATTTTTGTTTCAACCATTTCTTTGTGAAATTCTTCAAGTTGATCTGCTAATGCCAATAAATTCTTATTAGCAGAACCTGTCAATGAAGGAGCATTCTCTCTTGCTTTATTCATTACTCCGGTTGCTTTTGCATCGGTGTAAGCAAGATCTTCCAGCATCTTATATCCCTGATTCACAGTTTTTATCTTAAGTTTTCTGTCTTCCTGTGAATATGGGGAATCAGGATCGAGTGCCAGTGTGATCTTACTTTCATACGTATCTTCACCTTTGATTAATTTAATGGTATAGTTACCGGGATCATAAAAGGGACCAAACATTGCAAAACCAGCTATCGAAGGAGAAGAAGGTACCTTTGGTGGTTTCTTCATCAAAGTCCACGAAACCCTGTTAAGTCCTTTACGTTTACCTGCAGGTAATTTAACCATGAAATTTCCTTCGCTATCGTATATCTCAATATGCATATTACCAAACACATGTCGTTTCTTAAGGTAATAACTAATAATTGCAGCATCAGGTGGGTTTTGACCGGTAAACTCATCATCTCCTCCAAAACTCATTGGAATTGCAAATTGCCCCAGGTAAAAAGGAGGTGCATCAAGAAATGCCACATCTTTATCCAGCAACTCTTTTGAGATTTGCCTCAATGGGCTTATGTCATCAATAATAATAACTCCCCTTCCATGGGTTCCAAGTACCAGATCATTATCCCGCGGGTGAATTACGATTTCACGAACCGAAACCTTTGGGAGATTACCTTTCATACGATTCCAGGACAAGCCGTCATCAAAAGATACATAGAGCCCGAACTCAGTTCCCAGGAAAAGCAAATTTGGATTTACAAAATCCTGAACAACACTATGACAGTAGCTTTCAATACTCTCGCTTGCCAGGGCAGTCCATGTTTGTCCGTAATCTGTAGTTTTGAAAAGGTAGGGTGTTTTATCCCCGATTTTATGTCCGTCGAAAGTAACATAGGCTGTTCCGGCATCAAATGTGCTGGCATATATGTATGAGCACCAGGTGTTTGCCGGTAAATCCGGGATGTTGGAAACAGTATTCGTCCAGCTTTTACCTTCATCTTTGGTAATCTGCAGATTACCATCATCTGTACCCACCCAGATCACTTTTTCATCTTCGGGTGATTCAGCGATACTGACTATAGTACAATGATTCTCTGCAGTTGAATTATCGAGGGTAAGACCTCCTGTTTCATATTGCTTCTGCTTTTCTTTATCATTGGTAGTCAGGTCGCCAGAAATTCTTTTCCAGCTATCACCCATATCAAACGACTGGAACAAATATTGTGAACCAACATATATTACTTTCCTGGTTTTACTTAAGCTAATGGCGGCATCCCAATTAAATCTTAAGTCATCTGCATTTTCATCAGGGAAGGGTTTGATCAGTTTTATTTCGTTTGAAGATTTGTAGTAACGAAAAAATTCTCCTCCCTGGAATTGCCAGTATATAATATCATTATTATACCTGTCAGGGATCATTGAGAAGCCGTCACCAAAACCGACACTCTTCCAGTCTGCATTGCCAATTCCCCCCGCTTTTTCTGAAGGACCATACCATGATCCGTTGTCCTGCAGTCCTCCATAAACATTGTAGGGTTTTTCCATGTCTACAGCAACATGATAGAACTGGGAAACAGGAAGGTTTCTTAACAATGCCCATGTACTTCCTTTGTCGCGTGTAACATAAACACCTCCGTCAGTTCCAACATACATAATGTTGTTATTTCTCTTGCTGATCCATAGTGCATGCATATCAGGGTGAATATTTCCGCCTGCCACATAGGTTGCCCTGAAATTTTCCCCCTTGTTGTTGCTGACATGGATGTTGAAGCTTGGCTTATAAACCCGGTTTGTATCAATAGGGTCAGCCATAATATATGAGAAGTAGAAAGGCCTCTCCTGGATGGGAATGGTTTTATTAACCTCTGTCCAGCTTTCTCCACTGTCTTCTGAACGATAAAGTGCTGATTTTTCAGATTCAATCAGTGCATAAACAAGTTTTGGGTTTACAGGTGAAATAGATACGGCTATTCTTCCCAATTCCCCTTCCGGGAGTCCATCAGACAGCCTTTCCCAGGTTTTTCCACCATCTGTAGATCTATAAAGACCAGATCCTGTGCCGCCTGATCTGAAAGTCCAGGCCTTTCTTCTGAAGTCCCACATAGTTGCAAACATGATATCCGGGTTAACCGGATCAATAGCAATATCAGTGCAACCTGTATTTTCATCTATGTACAGTATTTTTTTCCAGGTTTTTCCACCATCACTGGTTTTAAATAAACCGCGCTCTTCATTGGCATTCCACAAATGACCCAGTGCAGCTACAAATACTGTGTCAGAATTCTCCGGGTGAATACGGATACGGCCGATTCTTTCGGTATTTTCCAGGCCCATTTTTTTCCAGGAGTCGCCGCCATCTGTGGTTTTATAGATACCATCTCCAACAGATACACTATTCCGGGTCCAGGGTTCACCCGTACCAACCCATACTGTATCCGGGTGCTTCTGGTCAATTCGGATTGCCCCTATGGACTGGGTATATTTATCAAAAACAGGTTTGAACTTAACTCCTCCGTTGCTGCTTTTCCAAAGTCCTCCACTGGCAGCACCAACATAAAGAATAATTGGCCTGCTATCTATGGCATCTATGGCAGAAATACGTCCACTCATAGTTGCAGGACCGATATGACGCGCCCTGAAAGCTTCAATAGTTGAGGATTTAAGAGATAATTTCTCCTGTGCCATCATTGGTAAACTAAGCAGCAGGAATACCAGAAGAAGAGTAAAAACTTTGTTTATTGTTTTCATGTTTTATAAATCTAAGTAGGTAAATAGAATTTTGGGATTAAATTCCTATTCCAATCAGGAGAAAATAGATATAAACCAGGAATACTTATTCCTGTGGCTTGGGTTTTGCAAAGAAATCATCTCCCATCTCTACACCAAAAACAACTTCAGTAATTACGATCTCAGCACCAACCTGGCCATTCATACCAGTAGAAATACTGAAAGGGAAAGCCATGCCATCTATCATCTGGTAATTACCAAGTATGGTTTCGCTTTCAATTTCTACTCCTTGTATCAACCTTTTGGCAGTGGACTTAAGGATGATATAGGTTTCTGTGTCAATAAAATAATTGCTTACATCTCCATTTTCTTTTGTAAGTTTTAACTTGAACACTTCTGTGCCTTCAGCTTCTTCTGTTCCTAAAAATTCAAGACTTGATCCTTTTTCTTCATAATTGTATAAATCTCCATCAAAGTCTGCCTGTTCTTTCATTTCTTTTATCATGTCTGGCCCCATATCCTGGGGTTCAAGAGTTCCTGCCATAGGACTGATGTACCATCCCGATTCTCCATCAAATGCCTGGATCATTTGCTGCCCCTGAATGGATATCTCCATTTTTATTTTCAAAGGTCTCGACATATACATTGTAAAGGGGAGTTCCATGCCTCCCTGAACTACATTCCCAACCATTTTAATAGTATTTATTGTTGCTAATTTCTCCTGTCCAACAACATCGAAATGGTTCTCCAGAATTTCTTCCAGGTTCTGAGCCTGAAGTGAGAATACCATACATAAAGCAAATAAAGCGCTAATTAATTTTTTCATTTTAATTGAAATTAAGTTTATAAATTGTTTTTCGTATTGCAATAAGTTTGATCAATAGACTCTCAAGGCGGTCAAGGTGAAGCATATTTGCACCATCAGAAAGTGCAGAACCAGGATCTGGATGTGTTTCTACAAACAGTCCGTCTACTCCAACAGCAATGCCTGCCCTGGCAATGGTTTCAATCATATGAGGATTTCCTCCGGTAAGGCCTGTATCCTGGTTTGGTTTCTGCAGTGAATGGGTAATATCGAGTACAACAGGATGTCCAAATTCCTTCATTTCCACAAGGCCCCTGTAGTCAACCACTAAATCCTGGTAACCGAACATGCTTCCGCGATCGGTAATTAGAATCTTATTATTTCCGGAATCAACAACTTTTTGAGCAGCAAATTTCATTGTACCCGGAGACATAAACTGGCCTTTTTTAATATTTATCACTTTCCCTGTCTTTGCTGCTGCTACAAGAATTTCAGTCTGGCGACTTAAAAAGGCGGGAATTTGCAAAACATCAACATATTGAGCCGCCATTTCTGCCTCCCGTGCAGAATGAATATCTGTTACTACAGGCAAGTTATATTCAGTCCTGATTTTATCAAGTATTTTTAATGCCTTTTCATCACCAATTCCTGTAAATGAATCAAGACGGGAGCGATTAGCCTTTTTATAGGATCCCTTAAAAATAAAAGGAATACTTAAGCCAGTAGTTATCTTTTGAATCTTTTCAGCTATTGATATTGCAATAGATTCTCCTTCTATAGCACAAGGACCGGCCATGAGAAAGAAATTTGCTTCATCAAGATGATCCAGGTTTGGAATGGAACTCAGTGTTTTTGATACTTTCATAAAAGTCATTTGAGTACAGACAAAAATAATTGAAAATTCTTACGAAAGGAAGAATTGTGAGAAAAACTCAAAATGGTCTTAAGAGTATTCAGATCTTTAGTTTTTTCTCAAGATCCCCAATCTGAAGACGGAATCTTTTATCTGTATCAATCAGGTTGTTTACAGTTTTACATGCATGCAATACTGTGGCATGATCTTTTCCTCCTATCTTGGAACCTATAGTAGCCAGGCTGGATTTTGTTAAACTCTTGGAAAAGAACATTGCAATTTGTCTGGCCTGAACAATTTCTCTCTTACGGGTTTTGGTCTGGATAAGATCAAGTGGTATATTGTAGTAATCACAAACAACCTTTTGAATGTAGTCGATAGAAATTTCATGATAGGAATTTTTTACCAGCTTGTCGATCATTTCCCTGGCAAGATCTATCGTGATTTCCTTTCTGTTGAGAGTGCTCTGTGCTAGCAATGAAATAAGGGCACCTTCAAGTTCTCTAACATTGGTAGAAATATGAGTGGCAATATATTCAATCACAGGATCATCCATTTCGATTCCATCATTGTAAATTTTCTGACGAAGAATAGATGCTCTGGTTTCATAATCAGGAGATTGCAAATCAGCTGATAACCCCCATTTGAACCTGGAAAGCAATCTTTGTTCCAATCCCTGAAGCTCCACAGGGGCTTTATCTGAAGTAAGAATTAACTGTTTCCCTGTTTGATGAAGGTGGTTGAAAATATGGAAAAATGTATCCTGGGTTTTTTCTTTACCGGCAAACTCATGCACATCATCAATGATCAGCACATCAATCATCTGATAGAAATGCAGAAAATCATTTTTATTATTGTTTCTTACTGATTCCACAAACTGAGTCTGGAATTTATTAGCTGTAACATACAGCACAGTTTTTTCAGGACGCATCTCTTTTACCTGGATTCCTATGGCCTGTGCCAGATGCGTTTTTCCGAGACCTGAATCTCCATAGATAAGAAATGGATTGAAAGCTGTGCCACCCGGATTGGTACCCACAGCAAAACCGGCTGACCTGGCCAGACGATTACAATCACCTTCTACAAAATTGGTGAAAGTATAATCGGGATTCAGGTGTGGGTCTACATGCAGCTTCTTGATTCCAGGAATTATGAAGGGGTTCTTAATAGATGTTCCTTCTGATTCCATGGGAAAAGAAACCGGTTTGTTTTTTAACTGGGACTTATTCCTGGCTGGAAATTTAACTGTATAAGGCTTAGTTTGGGAAAAGGAATTATTTTCAATTACTACACTATACTCAAGTTTTGCATCAGTTCCAATCTCTTTTCTTAAGGTTTTCTTAAGTATGTCTAAATATTGTTCTTCAAGGTATTCATAAAAGAAAGGACTTGGTACCTGAATTGTCAATACATTATTTTCAAGTTTTACAGGAATGATAGGTTCAAACCAGGTTCGGTAACTAATAGAGGGAACATTGTCTTTGATAACTTCTAAACAACTGTTCCAGATTTTTTGGTGATCTTTACCCATCTAATTTCAGGTGTATTTTTTTTGGTATTATTAAGGCTTAATTTGCTTAAGCAATTTTGTTAAAAAATAATTAAAAAAAAAATAATTTTTACTTGACTTTTAATAAAAAAGTATATCAGTTTTATTTTCAGCTTTTTATTACCTCAATAAAATTAAAAAAAAATGCAAATAAGCCTAACTGGCAGTTGGCCAGGTGCTTACGTTCCAAGCCAAGTAAAAATTTGTGAATGAGACACTTGGATGCTTAAAGTTAAAGTAATTTTTAGTTAATGGGGTATGATTCGTAAAATTTAGTCAAATAAAAAGCTCATTTGGTCAAAAGCTACGAGCAAAAAAAGCGGAAAAGACCAAAAAAAAATGATTTCGTGTAAAAAGGAAGTAAAATAAAAACAGGGAAATTTACTCATGGCTTCAGAAAAAACTATTCCTTTTTCTTTCCACCAAAAACTGAAAACTGGATGTATTTGCCTGGATTTTCTTTCATGTCAATCATTAGAATATCCAGGTCTTTTGTAAGTTGCTCAAGATATATATAGAGTGAATCATTGGTCATAAGCTGTCCCATGGTTCCAGCCCCCTCATTCATATTCTTCAACAAAATCTGGGTTTGGTAAAGACTTTGATCAAGATTATTGGCCAGGCTTGTAATATTGGCATTAGCAAGAGAATCGCTCACAGACGAAAAATTTGCCAGAATATTTGATAGCTCTGTCATACTTTGATTCAGATTCATCGTTAATTCATCGATATTGTAAAGAATTGAATTGAATTTACTATTCTTATTGTTTAGCAAAGCATCAAGGCTATGACTTGAACTATTTAAATTGGCAGTTAGTTCATTAACATTGTTTCTGAATTCGGGATTAAGGATTTCATTCAATCCCATTAATAGTGTATCAAGTGAATTAAATAATTTCTCGGCTTTTGATTTTATAGGAAGTATCTGCGCATTTATTAAATCAGTTAAGCTCCCGCCGACAGTTCCTGTTAGAGTATCTCCGGATTGAGCCAGTTCTTCAGAATCTCCGAATATTATCCTTATTGCCTGAGATCCCATAATATCCACACTATAAATATCTGCGGTGGAATTCTTTGCAAAGGGGATCTCTTCTTCAATACTGAATTTTACAAGTAGTTTTCCGCTTTTATCGGGTGAAAACCCTATGTGATCTACTATACCAACTCTGAATCCATTGACCAGTACAGGGTCTGATCCCTTAAGCCCATTTACATTTTCATACACAGAGATATAGCTTGAGGTGTGCTTTACGAGGTTTCTTCCCTTCATAAATTGATATCCCCATATAAAAATTATGATGGCAAAAATTCCAATAACACCAACTTTTACTTCAGTTTTAATTCTCATTAGGTTTAGCTTGAATTGCTTCGATAAATTTAATCAATTATTTATTTATTTCTTTCAGGGCCTCAGACAGGGGAATTATTTTATTCTCCTTGATTGCAATGACAAAGGCATCCTTAAAATCTTTTCTTACTTCCGACTGCAATTTGACAATTTCTTCATAGGAAGCAGTACTTCCAACCGCATATTTATACAACTTACCAACTTGAAATTCCTGGATATCAGTATAGTTTTTAAATGAATTTGAGTTTAAATCACGCTGCTTTCTAGAGGAACTTATCTGGACTTTAAACAATACCGGAGATTCTGTAAGGATGTGTGAAAAATTACTTTTACTCTCAATTTTCTTCTTATAATCTCTGAATGCTCTGAAAATTGCCGAAGCAATATAATCCTGTCCGGTTTCTGACGCTAAAAATATTTCTTCTCTTGAATTCGACAAGTATCCTGTTTCAATTAAAACACTGGGCATAGTAGTTTTCCACAGCACTATAAATCCTGCCTGTCTAACACCTCTGTCTATCCTGTTAACTCTGCTTTTGAACTGGTTTTGGACAAGGCCTGCAAAATCAAGGCTTTGCTCCAGGGAACTATTTTGCAGAAGGCTAAAAATAATATACGATTCAGTTGAATTAGGGTCAAAGCCTTCATATTTGGTAGTATAGTCTTCTTCAAAAGTAATAACAGCATTTTCTTTTTTAGCTACTTCAAAATTTTCATCATTGGCATGTAGTCCCAGAACATAAGTTTCTGTTCCGGAAATTCTTGGATTAGAAAAGGAGTTAGCATGTATGGAGATAAAAAGATCGGCATGAGCCTTATTGGCTATATTTCCCCTTTCATATAAATCGATAAGTACATCTGTTTTTCGTGTGTAAATAACCTCAACATCTTCCAGGTTTTGTTCTATATAGCTACCTAGCTTCAATGCAATGGCCAATACAACATCCTTTTCCTTAATCCTTTTCCCTGAGGTTCCGGGGTCTCTACCACCATGTCCGGCATCAATGACTACCTTTTTAATTTTGTAAGACTCACTTGCCATTTGGCCCTGAAGATCCTGTAATCCCAAAGCGAAGAATAGAAAATATATAAGGAAAAGGAAAATGCCCTGTTTCTGATGAAAAAAATCAATTATCTTCGACTGGCACATTTTATGATGTGTTTTTTTTGGTTAGTTTTGTTTAAAACCTTAGAGTTCTAGCTTTTTCAATGAATTCCCATCATTATTAGGAAACTTATTTCATACAAAAATAGTATAATCGCCCGGCAATTAAAATTTCGGGTTAGTCTTCTTGTATGTCTATTCTCCATGAGCTTTCCTGTTATTGTAAATGCTCAGGAATTCATAAATGACAGCACACTCGTCCAGCCTGCTGAAGATTCACTTACACAAGATACACTCAAAGCAAATACCTCTTCTGATTTCCTGGATGCTCCTGTAAACTATAAAGCTAAAGATTCTGTAAATGTGGATAAGCCGGGGCAAATGGTTTATTTGTATGGAGACGCCAGGGTGGATTATACCGATATTACCCTTGTTGCTGATTATATTCAATTGAATATGAAAACCAGGGAGGTATATGCTAAAGGTCTTCCTGATAGCAGTGGCACAATAGTTGGCAAACCTGTTTTTACACAGGGTTCTCAGTCATTTGAGAGCAAGACCATAACCTATAATTTTAATTCAAAGAAGGCAATGATAACCGGGGTTATTTCTGAGCAGGAGGGAGGTTTTCTGCATAGTGAAAAAACTAAAAAACACGCCGATGGATCTATTGACATGAAAGATGGCAAGTATACTACCTGTGATGCTGAGAATCCTCATTTCTATCTGGCATTGACTAAAGCCAAAGTAATACCCAATGACAAAATTGTTTCAGGGCCTGCATATCTGGTGGTTGAGGATGTCCCGCTTCCCCTAATTATTCCTTTTGGGTTTTTCCCTAACCAGAAAACTCAGGCCTCAGGCATATTAATACCTGAATATGGGGAAGAGAAAAACAGGGGTTTCTTTTTAAAGAACGGAGGATATTATCTGGCTTTATCCGATTATTTTGATCTGGCTGTCACGGGAGATGTGTTTTCGAATGGAACCTGGGGTGTAGGTGTTCGGTCAAATTATAGAGTGCGCTACAGGTTTAATGGAGGATTAAATGTTAGATATTATAAAAACGTTGCAGGTGACCTTGATCTTGGAACCTATACCAGGTCGCAGGATTTTTCTGTCAGGTGGTCACACAGGCAGGATGCCAAATCTAATCCAAGCAGTTCTTTTGCTGCTCAGGTAAATTTAAGCTCCTCAAGTTATGACAGGAACCATAGTTTTGAGACTGAAAACTACCTTACAAACACCAAACAATCAAGTATTTCATATACAAAAAAATGGGCAGGAACACCACTTAATTTTAGTGGAAGCCTTTCTCATAGCCAGAACAGTGAAAATAAAACAATGAATCTTAATTTTCCTAAATTGGCTTTTAATGTGAACAGGATAAATCCATTCAGACAATTGTCAAGTTCTCCTGAGGACAAGTGGTATAAGAATATTGAATTAAGCTATTCCTCCAAATTGGAAAATCGTATAAATACTTACGATTCCTTGTTGTTTACACCAGCGGTTTTTGATGACATGAAGAATGGCTTTCAACACGATATACCACTGACAGCGAATTTTAAGCCATTTAATAATTTTAATATTTCTCCAAGGATTAAATATACAGGAGTAATTTATACTGAAAGAATAGAGAAAGAATGGGATGAGAATTTCATCGACCCGGAGACTGGCCAGGTTAACCCGACCCTGGTTGTGGATACAATTGAAGGGTTTCAATATGCTCATGCTTACCTGCCATCTATTGGAATGAGTTTGAACCCCCGGATCTATGGTATGTACCAGTTTAAGAATCAGGAGTCCAGGGTAGTGGCAATCAGGCATGTAATGACTCCAGCCTTAGGTTTCAACTATACTCCTGATATGTCAAAATGGTCTCCAAATTATTACGATACAGTACAGGTTG
>JAYEGO010000200.1:0-3881 GCA_034659155.1 Bacteroidota bacterium
TGAACAGATAAAAGTTATTTGCCAGTGGACTAAAAAAGCAGACACGAGGCAGGTAAGGTAAATCAAAAGCTGTAAAACTGTGAAGAAAATAATTCTAATCATCCTGGTATTAATGTTAATACTGTTCGCAGGAGCACAGCTATTTCAGCCTGAGAAAAATGAAGGGGAGAGAAATATTGAAACCGATTTGTTTCAAACAACCATGGTAAATGACTCCATTAAAACCCTCTTTACTACAAGTTGTTATGATTGCCATTCCAATAGTACATGTTACCCCTGGTATAGTAAGCTGTCTCCCATCTCATGGTATTTATATGATCATGTAAAAGCCGGAAAAGAAGCATTGAATTTTTCTGAATGGGGTAACTATACTGATAATGAAAAGATCAGCCAGCTGGTAGATATTGGGGAAACTGTATCCGATGGTGAAATGCCTCTGAAATCTTTCCTGATCATTCATAAGGAGGCCAAACTCTCTGAAGAGGAAATTCAGAAGATTGTGAACTGGACCGAGCAGGAAGGAATGAGGATCATGGAGGAGAATCAGTAAGAAATTATTTTAATCCCCGGGTGACTGCGAGTTATCCGGTGAGTGATTTTTAGTTAATTTCTTACCTTTGCTCAGTCTGAAATAAATACTATTCCTTTGAAAATTCATTCCGATCCGGTGCAATTTAAAGTCAGGAAGCCTGTAGTTTCCCTGGGGATATTTGATGGAGTACATTCTGGCCATCATGAGATTCTTTCCAGGCTTACATCCCTTGCCAGGGAGGTCTCTGGAGAATCGGTCATTATTACTTTCTGGCCCCACCCCCGCCAGGTTCTTCAGCCTGATGATAATAAGCTGAAATTTCTGTGTACCCTTGAGGAAAAGAAGGTCTTACTTGAAAAGGCCGGTATTGATCACCTGATTGTTCTTCCTTTTACACGCACTTTATCCAACCAGAATGCATGTGAATTTGTTGAAAATACCCTGGCGAAAAGATTTCAAATCAAATACCTGGTCGTTGGCTATAACCATCATTTTGGAAAAGACCGTCTTGGGGACTTTAAAATAATAGAAGAGTGTGCCACAAAGTTTGGTTTTAAGGCATTCAAAATGCCTCCAAGGCTGGTGAATGGAGAAAAAGTCAGTTCTTCAATAATAAGAGAAGCCCTATGGTCGGGTCATATTCAGAAAGCTAATAAATTCCTGGGGTACGAATTTTTTGTAAATGGAAAAATTGTGGGTGGAAAAATGATTGGTCGAAGAATAGGGTTTCCAACAGCCAACATCACGCCCAAAGAAAATCACAAACTAATTCCTTCAGATGGCGTTTATGCAGTGAAATTGCAAATCAATGGTAATCTGTACAAAGGTATGTTAAACATTGGCGTAAGACCAACTGTTAATTCCTCCAGGCTTGTTAAGACCATAGAGATAAATATTTTTGATTTCTCCCGGGATATTTACGGGCAGGATGTTACTCTTATTTTTGTAGACAGAATGAGAGATGAAGAAAAGTTTGATGGCATGGAGGCCCTTGTGGAACAATTGAAAAAGGACAAAATCATGGCTTTAGAGATTCTGAAATAAGTCAGGAAAACGTCATATTTCATTTAAATAAGAGTCATTCTAAATGTTTTTACTACGTAGTATACTACGTAGTAAGCCTAGGCCCATATAGCTTAATTGCAAGTGTTTATCGGGCTTTAAATATATATTTAATTTTCGCATTTTTATTTTGATCGTTTTTGGTTTCCCGCTATTCTAATAATGTGCAAACAAAGCACCATGCCTGCCCGGCAAACGGACGGGCTTCAGCATGGTGTATATGAAAACGTTAAGATATTATTTTAGTCAGCTTCAGCTGACTTTCAAGTTTAATAGTGATTAATGTTCAAATTACAAGTACGCTAAAGCGCACTATTCATAACATATACACTCCTTTGAACACCATGCTGAAGCCCGTCCGTTTGCCGGGCAGGCATGGTGCTTATTTTAAAAAATACTAAACCAGAAACTACAGGTTTAAAATAAGCAGCATTTAATAGTATACATGCTAACAAGTGTTTCAGAGAATTTTACTAGTTCTGCAAAAAAGTCATATCAAAATCGTAACTTCGCAGTCCAAAAAATTAAATAAAACAGTTATGGAAATTACAGATACAATGACAGAAAAGATCCCTTATAAGATTAAAGACATTCAATTGGCTGACTACGGCCGAAAAGAAATTGATATTGCAGAGAAAGAAATGCCGGGTTTGATGTCTCTTCGTAAAAAATTTGGAACTTCAAAACCGCTTACCGGAGCAAGAATCACAGGTTCTTTGCATATGACCATCCAAACTGCTGTTTTGATAGAAACCCTTGTTGAGTTGGGTGCGGATGTGCGTTGGGCCAGTTGCAATATTTTTTCTACACAAGATCATGCAGCTGCAGCTATTGCTGCCACCGGAGTTCCTGTTTTTGCATGGAAGGGAGAAACTCTTGAAGAGTACTGGTGGTGCACTATGCAGGCCCTTTCGTTTCCTGAAGGGGAAGGTCCGCATCTGATTGTAGATGATGGTGGAGATGCCACTCTGATGCTACATAAAGGCTTCGAAGCAGAAAACAATCCCTCTATTCTGGATACTAAGGCTTCCAACAGAGAAGAAGAAATAATCCTCGCACGACTTAAGAAAATCCTGAAAGATGATCCTGACAAATGGCATCGCATGGTTAAAGATATTAAAGGAGTTTCTGAAGAAACTACCACTGGTGTTCACAGGCTTTACCAGATGAAAGAAGCTGGGAAATTGCTACTGCCTGCTATAAATGTAAATGATTCGGTAACAAAATCGAAGTTTGATAATCTTTATGGATGTCGCGAATCGCTTGCTGATGGCATCAAAAGAGCAACTGATGTTATGTTGGCAGGGAAGGTTGTAGTTGTATGCGGATATGGAGATGTTGGAAAAGGTTCTGCAAAATCAATGAAATCATATGGAGCAAGGGTTATTGTTACTGAAATTGATCCAATTTGCGCACTACAGGCCTCAATGGAAGGATTTGAAGTAAAAACCATTGAAGATTCACTGGATGAGGGGAATATTTTTGTTACCACTACAGGAAATAAAGACGTGATTACTGCAGATCATATGAGTAAGATGAAAGATCAATCTATTGTTTGCAATATTGGTCATTTCGATAATGAGATACAGGTTGATGAACTTGAAAACTTCCCAGGGGTTAAAAAACTTAATATTAAACCCCAGGTAGACAAGTACACTTTCACGGGTGGGCAAAGCATTTTTCTCCTTGCTGAGGGAAGACTGGTTAATTTGGGATGTGCAACCGGACACCCATCCTTTGTAATGAGTAATTCCTTTACCAATCAAACCCTGGCTCAATTAGACCTTTGGGGGAAAAATTACGAAATAGATGTTTATCGCCTGCCAAAGTACCTTGACGAAGAAGTGGCAAGGCTACACCTGGAACAAATTGGGGTTAAGTTAACCAAACTTACAAAGGAGCAAGCAGACTATCTTGGGGTTCCACTTGAAGGACCTTACAAGGCAGATCATTACAGGTATTAACATCCGATCGGATAAGGCATATCATAGCTGGCTGTTTCAATGTAATTTTTAGAGGGCTTCTATTGACATAAAGAGGAATAATGGAATAGTGGAATGATGGAAAGTTGAACTACGGAGTACTTTCGCACCAATATTATTCGCTGGCTCTCAAGTTTCCATTCTTCCAACATTCCAGTCTTCCATTCTTCTAATTATGTACCCAGACTGTATTATTGCTATACTCAGCATAATATTGTTTTAAGGGGTAGACAGCAGGGCCGTCTTTCTCGGGATAGGCCAGGCTTGGAAGAACATAAACTGAACCACAATTCGGACACTTTGCC